>CAIWFP010000048.1 GCA_903911985.1 uncultured Sphingomonadales bacterium | reverse complement strand
GGTGATGGTGCGGGTCGATGATGGGACGGGCCGGATCAATGATCGGTTCGCGGCGTAGTGCCCGCCAGCCAGCGCGATTTTCCATTTTTTCCCCTCCAATTTAAGGTTAGCACGTGGCGCGAGGCCTCGTCGTATGGCAAAAGCGTATCACCCTCGCGGATCCGGCGGGGCCAGGCAGGGTCGTGCAACAGGGCGCGACCGACGCCGACAAGGTCGAACTCGCCGTCGGCGAGGCGCTCCGCCACCTTGTGAACATTGGCCAGCGCGGCACCGGAGCCGCCGTCCTTCCTGGAATCATAGACACCCGAAGAAAGGCCGACACCGCCCACGGTCTGCCCGGCCTTGCCGGTCAGCTTCTTTGCCCAACCGGCAAGGTTCAGCGGCGAGCCCGCGAATTCGGCCTTGTCGAAATAGCGCTGGCTTGCGTCGAAAATGTCGACACCGGCATCGGCGATCGGACCAAGAATTTCGCCGAGCTGCTCGGGAGTCTCGGCGAGGCGGGCATGGATGTCCTGCTGTTTCCACTGTGAAAAACGAAAATTGATGACTGGCTCCGGGCCGATTTCGCGGCGGATCGCCTTGATCAGTTCCACCGCAAAGGCGGCCCGGCCAATATGGTCGCCGCCCCAACGGTCGTTGCGCTGGTTGGTGCCCTCCCACAGGAAATCATCGACCATGTAGCCATGGGCGCCGTGGATGGCGATGCCATCAAAGCCCACGTCCATTGCCCATCGCGCGCTGCGGGCAAAGGCCTCGATGACATCGACCACCTCTTCGTCGGTCATTGGCCGGCCGGGTTTTTGCGCGATGTTTGCCAGGTAATCCGGCGAGACCATCGCGGTCTTGTCGAGCGGCCCCCAGATGCCGGAGGGCCGGACGCTGGCGACTTCGGGGTGCGGCCCGGTTCCCATCTCGCGCATGACGCCCTGGTGCCATAGCTGCGGCATTACCGCGCCGCCTGCGGCGTGGATTTCGTCCACGACATGGCGCCAACCATCGAGGGCGGCGCTGCCATACATATGCGGGGCATTGTCACCATCGACGCCGCTGCCGCCGAGTGCGGCGGGGTGGTCGACCCCGACGCCTTCGGTGATGATAAGGCCGACACCCGCTTCGGCGCGACGGCGATAATAGGCAGCGACTTCGTCAGTTGGAACGCCGTGCGGGGAATAGCCCCGGGTCATCGGTGCCATGACAATGCGGTTTGCGAGTTTCAGGTCACGCAGGCTGAAGGGAGCAAACAAGGGGGCAAGGCGCGGGTCCATCGAACAAGGTCCTTGGCAGAGTCAGTTGTCGCGTGAGGCAAGACGGGCGGGGAGAACGCACGCCAGGAGCACCCCCACGATCCCAGTGGCGCAGACAAACAGGAACACGGTCAGATAGTCGTGCTCTGAGGGGAAATGGGCCAAGCTGCCACCTTGACCGTGCCTGGCGGAAAGCAGGGTGGCTACCACCTGTGCGCCGACGGCCATTGCGGTGGCGCGGATCACGGTCATCATGCCGGTGGCTTCGCTCACCCGGTCCGGTGGCGAGGCGCTGACGATGACCGTCGGGATGGTCACGAAGACCAGACCAAGGCCAACGGACTGGATTATCAGGAAGGCCATGACGAATGCCACGTTATGGTGCCAGGCACCCAGCGAGCCGAACCCGGCTATGATCATCAGAAACCCCGCCATAGTGACGAGCCGCGGCCCGAAGGCCTCGCTGAGCCTGGCGATCAGCGGATAGCAGGCGGCGGTCAGGAAACTTGCGGGAACCATCAGAAATCCTGCCTTTGCCGCGGAAAGGCCGAGGCCCGCGCCGGTCGCAGGCTGTTGTTGCCCCAACAGCGCCATGATCTGGCCGCCCTGGAATGCTCCCAAGGCCAGCGCGACATAGATGGCGTTCGCTATGCCAATGCCGCGTGTTGCCAGCAGTCGGACCTCGATCAATGGGTTGCGCGCTGTGAGTTCCCTCCAGATCCACGCCGCCAGCGACGCCATCGCAAGGCCGCCGTAGAACAATGTCAGTCGATCCTGCAGCCCGGCGTGGCTGGCGCTTTCGATAGCAAGCAGCAGGCTGACCGTTGCGGGCACAAACAGCAGCCCGCCGAGCAGATCCTCGCGCACCACCTCGGGATTCCATTGCCGGTCACGACCCACGAACAGCAGAATACACAGGAAGGCGAGCACCCCAAGGACCGTTATGAGCTTGAAGATCATCGTCCAGTCCGAAAAGTCGATGATGAGGCCGCCCAAAACCAGGCCCGTCGTCGACGCAAAGGTCGAGGTGGCCGATAGCAGACTGATCCCAAACGGAACGCGAGCCGGATCGGCGTGTTCGCGCAAAATGCCGAAACACAGCGGAATGACGGAGCCTGCCGCGCCCTGCATGGCCCGGCCCGCGATCAGCCAGCCAAGGTTGTGCGTCAGGCTGCAGGTCAATGCGCCAGCGGTGGAGATGGCGAGGACAGCAAGCAGCACCCTTCGCCGTCCAAGCAGATCACCGAACCGTCCGAACAGTGCGGCGCCGGCGGCCGAGGAAAGCATGAAAGACGTGATCAGCCACCCGGCTGCCGAGGCGCTACCAAATTCCGTAATCAGGCTGCGAATGGCCGCGAAGATCATCGTCAGTTCGAGCGAGGCGACGATTTCCGCGACCATCAGCGGCGCTATCAGCCGCCAGACTGACGGGAAGGCGGGGCTTGCGGCGGTTGCTGCTGTCATTTTGGTGTTTATCCCCTCCATCCCGTGTTGTTGATCAGCCTCGCGGCAGGCCCAGGATCCTCTCGGAAATGATGTTCCGCATGATCTCGTTGGAGCCTCCGGCGATGGTCCAGCCATAGCTTCTGAGGAAATCATTCATCCTCAGTCGGCTGCTGAATCCGGTGCCCGGGATTGAGGGTTGCCACTTTTGGGCATCCAGTCCTTCGGCGCGCACCAGAAATTCGGAGTAGCGTTGGAGGAACGGTCCCCATGTAAGCTTGATATAGGTCGGCAGCGTGGGCGAAGCCTTGTCAGGGTTCGCCTCCAGTTCGATCAGAAGCTGGCGGATCATCAAGCGGACGGATTGGAGTTCGGCGTAAAATGCGGCGTATTCGCGGCGCAGTTGCACGTCGCGCATCCAGGTCTCCCGGGCATCCCGGCGTTCAAGTTCGAAGGAGCGGGCAAGGCGTTCAACCGCGCCAAAGATCAGAAGCCCGCGCTCGGTCGAGAGGGTGGACTGGGCAATGTTCCAGCCATTGCCTTCCGCTCCGATCAGATTCTCGACCGGGATCTTCACGTCGTCCATGAAAATTTCGGCAAATTCGGATTCGCCGGTGATCTGACGGATTGGACGGACTTCGACGCCGGGGGATTTCATATCCATGATGAAGTAGGAGATGCCATCATGCTTGCGCTTGCCGTTAGGGTCGGTCCGGGCGAGCAGCAGGCAATATTGCGCGTTGATTGCACCCGAAGACCAGATCTTCTGCCCGTTGACGACGTAATGGTCCCCATTCTTCACCGCCGCTGTTCTGAGGGCGGCAAGGTCCGATCCGGCACCGGGCTCGGAAAAGCCCTGACACCAGATGTCCGTCCCATGGGTGATCCCCCCCAGATAGCGATCCTTCTGCTCCTGGGTGCCATGTTCAAACAGCGTTGCGGGGGTGTGAAACAGCGAGATGGTGAACAGGTCGAGTTCTGGCGCATCGGCGCGTGCGAGCTCTTCGTAGACCATGATCTGGTATGCGAAAGGCAGGCCCGGACCGCCCCATTCCTTTGGCCAGTGCGGTGTGGCCAGGCCAACCTTGCGGCGCGTTTCAAGCCAGGCGAAGACGAGGGGCTTGAGGTCTTCCTCGCGCGCCAATTGCCATTTGCGCCGCCATTCGGGATCGAGTGTGACGGCCAGCCAATCGCGAATTTCCTGGCGAAAAGCCTGCTCGTCGCCAACCTTGGAGATGATGTCGAAGGTGCGGCTCATTATGCGGCCTCCAGCATGTCGGCAATTCGGTCGAGTAGCGCAATGCGGGTGCCGAACAGCACCTCGTTAAGTTTTGCGCGTTTCAAATACAGATGTGGCAGGAACTCGGAGGTGAAGCCGACCCCACCATGAAGCTGGATGCAATCGCGGGCCATTTCGGCAATGATCCTGGTGGTGTGTTGCTTGGCAGACAGCGCCGCAAGCAGGGCTTGGGGATCCTCCCATGCGAGGCTGGCGGCATGCTCGACCAACCCGCGCGCGGCGACGAGTGTGGCTTGATGGTCGGCGACCCGGTGCTTCAGGGCCTGAAACGAACCAATCAGGACGCCAAACTGTTCGCGCACTTTCAAATAGTCGATTGTGCAGGCGAGGACGGCTTCGCCGCCGCCCAATGCATCGGCGGAGATGGCAATTGCGCCGATGCGCAGCATGGCATCATCGACCGTCGACGCGGAGGTGACGAAATGCCCGGCATCAATCGCCACCCCGGCAAGGGTGACGGTGGCCAGATTGCGGCTCGTGTCGGCAAGCGCGTGGCGTTCTATCGACAGGCCCGGAGCGTCCGCCGGAACAATGAGCCAGCCGGTTGCGCCGTCGCGGCTGGCGCGCAGGAACAGCGTTGTGGCCGAAGCGGCATCGACAAGATCTGGATAGGAGGCATTCAGCACGGAGCCATCCGCCGCGAGTGCCGTATCGGACGGGGCGCCAAACGCAGCACGCACCGAGCCATCGGCAAGGCCCGGAAGCCACTGCGTCTGTTGCGCCTCGTTCCCTGCCAACGATAGCAGTCCGACGGCCAGTGTGGTGCCCAGCATGGGCGCAGGGGCCAAGATC
>CAIWFP010000047.1 GCA_903911985.1 uncultured Sphingomonadales bacterium | reverse complement strand
TGGCTGCGCAGGATGGCTGACTGGGTCGCGCCCAGTTCAATGTCGATCCGCGCAATGGCATCCGGGCGCGCGCGCGGATCGGATCGCAACAGCAGCGCCGCGTCGCAGATGCGGTGCGCCGCGTAACAGATCGGCGAAAGTTTGATGTTCAGCCCCTGCCGCCGAAAATGCGCCAGCGATTCAAGCGAAAGCGGGACCGCGACATCGACCAGGCCGCGCGGTGACAGCGCCCGCAGCAGGCCATGGTCATGCTCGATCACATCGGCACTGCCGGTCATGCCGGCCTGGGCAAGTTGAACCGCGACAATGCCCGACTGCGCGGCACGGCCGATGTGGAACGGTTTTGCCGACGATCCGAAATTCGCCACGACGCCGCCGCTGAACGACGCTGCAATCGCTAGCGCGGTGGCAGCCTGTTGCGCTGTCAGCCCCCAGCCACAGGCGACCGCCGCGGTTGCGGCCATCGGCCCGATCGTGGCCGACGGATGCCAGCCCTTGGCATGCAGCGGATCCTGTTCGCGCGCGGCAAGGTCGGCCCAGATCTCGTACCCCGCCAGATAGGCCGCAAGCATGGCCCTGCCGCTGATCGGGCGGCTGTGCGCAGCGGCCAGCAATGCCGGCACCAGCACCGCGCTGGGGTGATTGCCAAACGCCGTATCGTCATAGTCAAGCGCGTGTGCCGCAGTGCCGAGGACCGCCGCCAGCCCGGCGCTGTTGCCCGGTGCGGGCGCAAACACCGCCTGGACCGCGCGTGTCGATTGCGCCGACCAGCCGGCAATCATGACCGCCAGGCAGTCGGTGATGCCCGTTTTTACCGCCGGAGTCAGCTCGTCCGGCAGCGGACCACTTTGCATCCGCGCGATAAAATCACCCATCGCCTGGGCAATCGACCCGATGGGTGGTTGCGCGGGATGAACAAGCGGGGCGGTGATCGCGGCCATGCGATTTTCCTATGCTCACATAGTTTGCCCGTCAACACATCTTTTTGCATGACAACACTTCGGATTTGATTTATTTCGACCATCAGCACAGCACGACCAGATCGCTTCGGCGGTCATAATCGTGATCAAGTGTTTGATAAAACTTATCTAGGGGGAAGCTATGAGAAGGTTGATCGTGGTTTCGAGTCGCGCTGCGATGATCGTTGCGCTGATGCAGGTTGTGCCCGCCGTGGCGCAGGCTGCTGCGCCAGCACCGACAGCTGTTGATCCCGCAACCGGTCCCGCAACCGATCAAGGCATTCAAGAGATTGTTGTGACCGCGCAGAAGCGGTCCGAAAACGTGCAGTCGGTGCCGATTGCGATTTCCGCGTTTACCGCTGCCAGTCTGAAAGAGCGCGCGGTCGGGAATCTGGCACAGCTGTCCAGTCTGGCCACCAACGTCAATCTTGATGCCGGCACGCCGTTTTCGGGATCGCCGTCGGTGCTTTCGGCGTTCATTCGCGGCATCGGATCGGATGACTTTGCCTTCAACATCGATCCGGGCGTCGGCATCTATGTCGATGGCGTGTTTCTTGCGCGTTCGGTCGGCGCCAACCAGGATCTGCTCGATGTCGATCGGGTCGAAATTCTCAAAGGTCCGCAGGGTACGCTGTTCGGGCGCAACACGATCGGCGGCGCAATTTCGATCGTGACCCGCACGCCTGGCAAGACTTTCCGGTTTAACGGCGATGTGACGACTGGCAGCTATAACCTTTTGCAGGTGCGCGGCAGTGCCGACATTCCGCTGACGTCGGATCTGAGTTCGTCAATCACGTTCGGGGTCAAGAATCGCGATGGCTATGTCAAGCGTATTCCGTTCCCCAGCCCGCTGGCGAACAATGGCCCGTCCTACACCGCGTTCCCGTCATCGGGCTACAACACCGCCAGCAGCGAAGGTGGTGACAAGAACTGGAACCTGCGCGGCAAACTGTACTGGAACAATGGCGGCCCGGTGCGGATTACGCTGGAAGGGGATTATACCCGCGAAGACAGCACCGGCCTGCCCAATACAC
>CAIWFP010000046.1 GCA_903911985.1 uncultured Sphingomonadales bacterium | reverse complement strand
CCGGGGCCAGGGTCATGATCGTGTCGATGGAGCGGGTCATCAGCGGGGTTCCTTGGTAAAATGCTCGGCGGCGAAGGCGGCGGCGGCGCCCAGCAGGCCGGGCTGGGGATGGGTGATAAGCTTGACCGGCAGTGCCGCCATCAGTCCGGCAAAGCGGCCCTTGGCGCAGAAGCGGTGGGCAAAGCCGGAGGTGAGCAGCTGATCGCGAATGCGCAGGCCCAGCCCGCCGGCGATGACCACCCCGCAGGCGCCCTGTACCAGCGCGATATCGCCCGCCACCGAGCCCAGCGCCTGGCAGAAGCGCGCGGCCGCCGCGACCGCGAGGCTGTCTTCCGCGCTGGCGGCGCGCTGCCACAGGTTTTTGTCGTCCAGCGGGGTGATAGGGCGGCCTTCGAGGGCGGCGAGAGTCTCGTAGATGTCCACCAGACCGGGCCCCGAGACGACCCGCTCCACCGAGACACGGGTGTGGCGGGTGCGCAGCCGCGCGAGAATGGCATCGTCGATGGCATCCAGCGGAGCGAAATCCATGTGCCCGCCTTCGGTGGCTTGCACATGATAGGAGCCACCGTGATTAAGCAGGGTTCCATCGCGCCAGACATGCGCCACGCCCAGCCCCGTGCCCGGCCCGACAACGCTCAGCGTGCCGGCCGAGGGCAGCGGCACATCCGGCCCGGCAAGATGCAGGAAATGCTCCGGCCCGGCGTGGGCCACGGCATGGCCCACCGCGCCGAAATCATTGACGATGGTGACCCTGTCCACGCCGAGTTGAGCGGGCAATCTGGCGGGCTGGATGGTCCAGGGGTTGTTGGTGAAGCGAATGACCCGCTCCGCATCCCCGGCATCCCCCACGGGCGCCGCCACGGCGAGCGCGGCGGCGTGGGGCAACCCCCCTCCGCGCAAGGCGGCAAAGGCTTCCCATGCGGTCTGAAAGCTGGCGTGGCTCGCCGTTGCCAGCGTCGCCGCCTCACCCAGCGTGATGGCGCCATCAGCGGCCAAAGTGGCGATGGCGAAGCGCGCATGGGTGCCGCCAATGTCGATGGCCACGAGGTCCATGGACTTACAGCCCGGCCAGCGCGAGCATGGCCGATCCGCCCTGCTCGGCACCATCAGCACCGGCGCGCATCATGGCGAACAGCTCGCGGCCCATGCCCATACCGGCTGGAGGAGGCGTTGCCGGCTCGCGGCCTGAGAGATCGGCCAGCACCGTTAGCGAACCTGTATGGGCGCACAGGCGGATCATGTCGCCATCCTGCACATAGGCCAGCGGGCCGCATGTGCCGGCAACGCCCAGGGTATGCGAAACGGTCGACAAGGCCTCTGGCGTCACGTGAATGGCGGCGGGCACCTTGCCGCTGGCGCCGGACATGCGGCCATCGGTGACGAGGGCCACCTTGAAGCCCTTGTCCTGCAACACGCCCAAGGGAGGCGTCAGCTTGTGCAGCTCGGGCATGCCATTGGCGCGGGGGCCCTGAAAGCGCACGACAACCACCACGTCGCGATCCAGTTCGCCAGCCTTGAAGGCCTCCTGCACCGCCTCCTGACTGTCGAACACGCGCGCGGGGGCCTCGATGGTCCAGCGCGCTTCGTCCACGGCGCTGGTCTTGAACGTCGCGCGGCCGAGATTGCCCGCCACCAGCCGCATGCCGCCATCGGGCGAGAAAGGAGCGGCGGCGGGGCGCAGCATGGAGTCATCGCCGCTGTCTTGCGGAAGCGGGCGCCAGGTGAGCGCCTCGCCCGCCAGCACCGGTTCCTCGGCATAGGCCGCCATACCGCCCGCCGCGATGGTGAGGATATCCGCATGGGCCAGACCCGCACCTAACAGCTCGCGCACGACATAGCCCATGCCGCCCGCCGCGTGGAAGGCGTTCACATCGCCGGAGCCATTGGGATAGACCCGCGCGATCAGCGGCACCACGGCGGAAAGCTCGTCGATGTCGGTCCAGTCGAGGCTGATGCCCGCCGCCCGCGCCATGGCGGGCAGATGGATGGCGTGGTTGGTGCTGCCGCCGGTGGCCAGCAGGCCGACCACCGCGTTCACGATCGCCTTTTCGCAGACCACCTTGCCCAGCGGGCGCGGGTCGGCGCCGTTCTTGCCGATCGCCGCCAGCCGATGCACCGCCGCCCGGGTCAGCTGGCTGCGCAGCGGGGTGTTCGGCGGCACGAAGGCGGCGCCGGGAATATGCAGGCCCATCATCTCCATCATCATCTGATTGGAATTGGCGGTGCCGTAGAAAGTGCAGGTGCCGGGCGAATGGTAGCTGGCGCTCTCGCTGGCCAGCAGTTCGGCGCGGCCCACTTTCCCTTCCGCATAGAGCTGGCGGACTTTTTGCTTTTCCTTGTTGGCAATACCGCTGGGCATGGGGCCGCTGGGCACGAAGACTGTGGGCAAATGCCCGAACCGCAGGGCGCCGATCAGCAGACCCGGCACGATCTTGTCGCAACTGCCCAGCAGGGCCACACCGTCGAACATGGCGTGGCTGAGGGCGACGCCGGTGGAGAGCGCGATGACATCGCGGGAAAACAGCGACAGCTCCATGCCATCCTGCCCCTGCGTCACGCCATCACACATGGCGGGGACGCCGCCCGCGACCTGCGCCGTGGCGCCCACCTCCCGGGCATAGAGCTTCATCGCCTCGGGGTAGCGGGCATAGGGCTGATGCGCCGAGAGCATGTCGTTATAGGCGGTGACGATGCCGAGATTGGGGGCGTGGCCTTGCGCGATGGCGGGCTTGTCGCCCTCGCTCGCCGCAAAGCCATGGGCGAGATTTGAACACGAGAGGAATCCACGCCCGGTGTGGCGCTCACCCTCGGCGGCGATGAGATCGAGGTAGCGTTGCCGGCCGGGGCGGGAACGCTCGATAATGCGGGCGGTAACGCGCGCGACAGTGGGGTGAAGGTCACTCATGCCCAAGTTACTCATGCCACGTCACTCCGTCGCGTTCGGCCAGGGCGATGGCGCTGGTGGGGCCCCAGGTGCCTGAGGGATAGGGCCTGGCGGCAAGCCCGCCCGCGTCCCATACGGATCGGATGGCATCGACCCAGTCCCACTGGGCCTCCACCTCGTCGCGGCGCACGAACAGGGTCTGGTCGCCCTCGATCAGATCGAGCAGCAGCCGTTCATAGGCGATGCGGCGCTGCGGTCCGGCAAAGGCATCGGCCATGGCAATGTTCAGCGGCACCCGGCGCAGGCGCAGCCCTTCGCGATCCAGACCCGGCACTTTCGCCATCAGCGACAGGGTGATGTTCTCCTCGGGCTGAATGCCGATGACCAGCTGGTTGGGCGGGGTGGAGGCGCCCCCGGTGGCATTTGGCCCGCCAAAGATCGAGTGCGGCACCGGGCGGAAATTCACCACGATCTCGGTCACGCGGTGGGGCAGGCGCTTGCCGGTGCGCAGATAGAAGGGCACGCCGTGCCAGCGCCAGTTGTCGATATGCGCCTTGATGGCGACGAAAGTTTCCGTGTCCGACGGCTGGCCCAGTTCGCCGACATAGCCCGGCACCGCCTTGCCCGAAATGGCCCCTTCGCCATATTGCCCGCGCACTGTCTCGTCGGCCGCCACCCGGCGGAGCGAACGCAGCACCTTCACCTTTTCATCGCGCACGGCGGTGGCATTATAGCTGGAGGGTGGCTCCATCGCCACCAGCGCCAGCAATTGCAGCATATGGTTCTGCACCATGTCGCGCAGCGCGCCCGCGCCGTCGTAAAAGCCGACGCGGCCTTCCAGCCCCACGGTTTCAGCGACGGTGATCTGAACATGGTCGATATGCGCCGCGTTCCACAGCGGCTCGAACATGATATTGGCAAAGCGCAGTGCCAGCAGATTCTGCACCGTCTCCTTGCCCAGATAATGATCGATGCGGAAAATGCGGTCTTCCGGAAAGGCGTGCGCCACGGCATCGTTGATATGGCGGCTGGAAGTGAGATCCGTGCCCAGCGGCTTTTCCAGACCGATGCGGGTGGTGGGGCCGGTAAGGCCGCTGGCCACCAGCCCGGCGATGGTCGCCTCAAACAGGCTGGGGGCGGTGGAGAGGAAAATCGCCAGCCCCTGACCCGGGGTGCCCACCGCCTTGGCCAGATTGCCGAAATGCTCCGTTTGCGTCGCATCCAGCGGCTGGAAATGCAGCCGGTTGAGAAACACGCCCATGCTGCCACGCCGATCCGCCGGCATGAATTTTTCCAGCGCGCCCCGCGCGAAATTGCGAAAGCTGGCATCATCCAGATCGGAACGGGCCGTGCCGATGATCTGCAGGTCCGGGCTCAGCAGCCCATCGGCATGCAGCGCGCACAGCGAGGGCAGCAGCATGCGCTGGGACAGATCGCCCGTTGCGCCGAAAAGTAACAGACGATCGGCGGTAAAGCTCATGCCATTCCCCACTGGGTAAATTGCGTCGCGGTAGCGCGGAAAATTCGGCCAGCGGGCCACGCGCCTATGCCGCACTTGCGAACAGGCCGGGTTTTATCAGTCATGGATCGCAGGCGCCAGCATGCGGGCGGGCATTTGGGGCGGGTTTGGCCCGGTGAATACGAATTTTGCCTCTTTGCTTGCGCCAGAACCGGCGGGTGAGGAGCGGGGGCGCGCGGTCGGTCGGGAAAAAAGGGTTGAAGAGCGTGGGTTGCGCTAGCCATCCACTGCCGCTAGGGCGACGCTTCCTGTCAGGTATGCGGAGCGGTGGCCGAGTGGTCGAAGGCGCTCGCCTGGAAAGTGAGTATACGTCAAAAGCGTATCGAGGGTTCGAATCCCTCCCGCTCCGCCAATTACCTGTTTTCAGGCATTCCCCACCATCCCCAAAGCCCAAATAAAACGCCGGAAACGCTGGCACTTTCGTCTCTAGCGATTCCTTGCCGTTCCCCACTAACCGCGCTATGGTGTGGTAGGAAATGTGGGAGGAAATCCTGTGGGGCTGTTATCGGCAACCGGAGTGAAGGCGGCAACCGAGCCGGGGCGCTATGGCGACGGCGACGGCCTGTTCTTGATGATCGACAAGCGCGGCGGCAAAAGCTGGATTCTGCGCGTTCAAAAAGACGGCAAGCGGCGCGACATAGGCTTGGGGAGCGCGGCCAAGGTTCCGCTAAAGTTGGCGCGCGAACGGGCGGTGATTGTGCGCTGCCAAGTGGAGGCGGGAATTGATCCGGTGGCCGAGCGGCGCAAGGCGGCTGGCATTCCGACATTCCGCGAGGCGGCGGCGCTGGTTCATGCCGAACACAAAGTCGGCTGGAAAAACGGCAAACATCAAAAACAATGGCTTTCGACTTTGGCCGCCTATGCCTTCCCCGCCTTTGGTGACGTTGCGGTGTCGATTGTCGATGGCCCTATGGTGCGCGATGCCTTGGCGGCAATATGGCTGACAAAGCCCGAAACCGCGCGCCGCCTTCGCCAGCGGATTGGCAAGGTGATCGATTGGGCGGTGGCCAAGGGCTATCGCGACACGGCGCTGGCGATGGCGGTGATCGACAGGGCGCTACCCAAACAACGCGACACGGTGAAACATCATCCGGCGCTGCCCTATGCGCAAGTGCCCGCCTTCATGGTGGACTTACGCAGCCGGGAAAGTATGGGGCGGCTGGCGCTGGAGGCGTTAATCCTGACAACGGTGCGCAGCGGCGACGTGCGCGGCATGAAGTGGGGCGAGATCGATCTGGCGAATAAGCTGTGGAGCGTGCCGGTAGAGGATGGGCGCGGCAAAGGCGGGCGCATTCATATCGTGCCGCTATCGCCGCAAATGCTGGCCTTGCTGGAGCGCGCCACGCCTTACAAACGCGACGATAGTGACCTTGTGTTTCCGGGGCAGGGGCGCGGCAAGATGCTGTCTGATATGACCTTGAACAAGGCCGTAAAGGATATGCACGCGGCGGCGATCAAGGCTGGCGGGGCGGGTTATATCGATCCGAACCAAAACAAGGTGGCAACGGCGCACGGTTTCCGCTCCACCTTTGCCGATTGGGTTTCCGAGGCCACCAATTTTTCTGCCGAAGTGCGCGAGGCTGCGATGGCCCATGTTGAACGCAACAAGGTGAAGGCAGCCTACACCCGAACCGATTATCTGGAAAAGCGCCGCCCGGTGATGGCGGCATGGGCTGACTATTGCAAGGGGACGATCGGCGGCAACGTCGTGCGGCTGGCGTCGTGATTAGCGATGACGAGCGCGAAGGGCTTCACTTCGCGTTGGATGCCATTTTGAACGCCCGCGCCACGCTTGAAAAACTAGATGCCACCGAGTTGACCGGCCAACAGCGTTATAGCGCGGTCGTGCAACCGCGAGCAGAACTTTTCAAAAACGCGAGCACATTTTTGCGCCGGGTGATTGGTTCTGCACTGCACAAACAGGAGATGGCTCTGCTTTTCAGTGCTGATCTTGTAGAAAATGCAGCGGGCGCTGAAGTAACGGCCACGATTGCGAATTCACTCCGATCGTTTCTCCCCCTTTTCATGGCAAGCGGCAGATATGAGGATGATAACAGCGACGAGCCTATCCTGAAAATAATTGAAGATTTTATGGGAATTTATTGGAATGATGAACCGCGTTTTTTTTCAACTGAATCGAGAACTCAAGGGACGCACAAGCGGCCCTATCGCCTTGCAAGGCTTCGCTTAACGGCGCTGGATTGGGATAAATATCTGGCGACGGTCGGGCTGTCCCCCTTGAAGCGGCACCTCATCATCGCCGGTGCTTACAGGACTGATTGGGACGCAATTCGGAAATGGCCAGAATCCATAGAGCAATTTGGCCTTAAATCGTCGCCGCCAAGGGATCCGGAGAGTGTGAAAGCGAAATATCCTGACAACTCAGAAAGCGTTCTTGAGGCCATTCGTCGCGATGGTGATGCTTATTGGCTGGAGCGTGGGTCGGCTTCAGCGGGAAAAGGTCTCTAGAACTTTTCCGGAAATGGTCTGACTTTTCTTTCCCTGTTTGTTCTTTTTGGCTTCAACTATCCCTGTTCCTGCCACGGCATTCCCCGGTGGCCGCTGCCCTAGCGTTTTGGGGCAAGGGATACAGATCGATGGACATTCCCGAATTGATGACAATGGCGGACTTTTTGGTTCGCTATTCGATAGGGCGCACAACCGCCTATCGCGAGGTGGCGGCGGGCCGCTTGAAAATCCGCAAGCTGGGCACGGCAACGCGCATTGCTCGCGCCGATGCAGAGGCATGGGCCAATAGCCTGCCTGCCCGCGAGGGGGAGGCGGCATGAGCCCTCTCCTCTCCGCAATCCGCGCCAAGTGCCTTGACTGTTGCGGCGCTTCGCCCTCGATGGTGAAGAAATGTCATATCACGGCTTGCACCTTGCACCCCTACCGCATGGGCAAAAATCCCTCCCGGAAAATCAGGCAGCTTTCCGATGATGACAGGGCGAAGCTTAGATTGCGCCTTGCCGGCCCTCGCCTTCCCATTTCCCCTGAAATAGAGGGCGAAAACGGAAGGGAAGCGCCATGACCGCGCTCGATGGCTTTACCGGGCCGCCGGTCCTGACATTGGGGGCGGCTTGCGCGGCTGGCTGCCCCCTCCTTTATCAGCTTATTGGTGAAGGGCGGCTTGAAGTTCGCAAGATCGGCAAGCGGACCCTGATACCAGCCGCATCGCTGCGTGCGCTGATCGGCGGGCAGGCGTAAACTGGTGGGCAAGTCTCGCCACCGCAACAGGCCTGATGCCACCGGACGGAGCAACAACAGCCGCTTTGTCCGGCTGGATCATAGCATACTCACTAGCAATGCCTATCGCAGTCTTAGCCCCAACGCGCGCGCGCTGCTGGTGGAACTGGTGATGATCTACAATGGCGAGAACAATGGTAGCCTCTATCTTAGCGTCCGCGACGGCGCGCACCGCTTGGGCGTTGCCGACCTGACCGCTGCTAGTCGGGCGTTCGATGACCTTGTGGCGCTGGGCTTCATCGAACTGGCGCAAGAAGCGCATTTCAGGGTGAAGGCGTCGGAAGCGTCGCGGGCACGGTGCTGGCGGCTGACATGGCTGCCCGGCCCCGGACGCAAGGCCCCGTCATGGGAGTTTCAGGAGCGTGAACCCGACCCGCAAACCCCGGCGCGCAAGCGCATGGAGCGCGGGCAGCGCGCATTGAAGGCTTACCGGAAGGCCCGCGATGGCAACAGATTGCCGGTATTGGATTGCGATACGTTGGACCATTTGGGGCCTGATCCGGCACCCGGCGCGGTATTGGATTCCGATACGCCAGATAAGAAAAATGGCGGTTTTCAGCCAAAACCCCACATTCCGGATTCCGCCACACATATAGCTACTACCATGGGTAGTGGTGCGCGATGCAAGCTGAACAAAAGCCCGAGGGGCGGCTAATCGCTGGCGAGCGCAAATATAAGGGCAACCGCTATTTCGATTTGCGCCTCTGGATGGGCGATGGGATGATGGCTACCCGTGAAGGCATTACCATGCCGGTTAAGGCGGTGGCCGATATGGCCGAGGCGCTGGCCGAATATGCCAAGCGCCAGCCGGACTAGACCTCACAAAACCTGAGATTGGGGGCGGCTTGCGCGGCTGGCTGCCCCCTCCATTTCCGCCCAAACTTGAAACTTGCACGCTATGGCGAAGTGGGCGCTTGTGGGCGGTGTGTTCCGTAAGGGGGTGACGCACGTTGTCAGCATCGGCGGGCGGTTAAGTAATGTTAAGTCTGGCGACGCGCACCTAAGGCAAAACACAGACAATCTGGTGGCGTATGTGTGCAAGGGGGCCAGCCGCGAGGCGGGGAAGGCGCTTGGGCTGAATCGCTATGGCGAGGGCGCACCGATCATCGGCAAGCGGTGCGGCTGGACGCAAAACATTGGGGCGGCGGCGCGGGGCAGAGGATGACAAGTTTTGACAAGGCAGTCGGCAGTGTCAGGCCCTTAGTTTTTTGTGGCCTTCGTGCGCGCGCGAGGGGCGTTGCCATGATCGAGCGGCACTACAGCCATTTGACGTCCCGGCTCCGGAAGGATTTTCTGGCCGGGACGCGGTCGTGAATGGTCGTGTGACACGACTGATGGTGCTAATTGCAGCTTGGTGAAAATGGCACCTGCGAGAGTTAGTGTGAGATAATTCGCTATCGTGCGGTCAATCGCTTTGTTCCAGATGATGAGTTTGACGAGTGGGCAAAGCCTTCTCGACCTTTGTCAGCTGAGGCTGAACGCATTCTGGGCGTGACGAATAAACAGTTAGCTGAATGT
>CAIWFP010000045.1 GCA_903911985.1 uncultured Sphingomonadales bacterium | reverse complement strand
TCCCCTTCCCACTAACCTCACCCCACAAACGAAAAAGGCGGAAAGCCGCAGCCCTCCGCCTTTTCGCTTAATCACAGGCCCGAAGGCCGCCGATCAGTTGGCCTTGAGATAGGCGATCAGGTCGGCGCGGTCCTGGGCGTTGTCGAGCCCGGCGAAGGTCATCTTGGTGCCGGAGACCATGTCGCGGGGGTTGGCCAGCCACTTGTCGAGCTTGGCCTCGTCCCACTTGCCGCCCAGCTTGGCGAGGCCATCGGAGAAGGCGAAACCGCCACGTCCCTTGCCCACATCGTCGCCGACGATCTTGGCGAGGTTCGGGCCGATGCCATTGGCGCCGCCGGGGTTGTTGGTGTGGCAGGCGCCGCACTTGGCGAACACGGCCTTGCCCTTGGCGGGGTCGCCAGCGGCCACGGCGGGCGCTGCGCCAGCAGCCGGGGCAGCCCCTGCGGCAGGCACCGGCGGCAGGGCCACATTGGAACCCAGCGAGTTCAGATAGACGATGACATTGGCGCGATCCTGCGCGTCATCAAGCCCGGCGAAGGTCATCTTGGTCCCGGCAGCGAAAGCGGCGGGGCTGGTCAGCCAGGCGTCGAGGGTCTTGAAGTCCCACTTGCCGGCATGCTTCTTCAAGCCGTCGGAGAAAGCGAAACCGCCGCGACCCTGAGCGATCGAATCACCCACGACGGCGTAGAGGTTGGGGCCGATGCCATTGGCGCCGCCCTGCGTGGCGGTGTGGCACGAGGCGCACTTCTGGAACACGGCCTGCCCCTTGGCGGGATCGGCCTTGGCCAGCAGCGCCTCCAGCGGCACAGCCGCCACCGCCGCGCCGCCGCTGCTCACCCCGGCGATGGCATAGCCCATCGTTTCGGGGCGCTCGGCCTTGTCGGCGCGAAAGTAGTGAGAGCTCAGACTCGAGAGGCCAAGCGCGACAATGCCGGAGAACAACACCCAGCCAGCGATGGTATTGAAGCGATTTTCCATCGAAATTACCCGTTCCCGAGATTGAGCCAAATAATTTGCGGCTCTAGTCAGCCATTCAGCCTAGCGCAAGGGCCATTGCGGCTTTTGACCCAACGTCCTAATGCCCCGGGTGAAATTTCGCCACAATGGCGATTATCCGGGGCTTGCGCCCCGCGCCACGGCCCGCCCCACCCCGTTTATCCCTCAGGATTTTTGCAAGCTTTAGCCACCATGCACAGTTTTCCCGAACCCGCCCTGATTCTCGTGGACACCATGACCCGGGCCGCCTCCGCCGATCCTGCCCGCGCCGTCGCCTTTCAGGGCGCGCCCGGCGCCAATTCGCACCGCGCCGCGCTGGAATATGCGCCCGATTGCTTAGCCCTGCCCTGCTTCAGCTTCGAGGATGCGCTGGACGCCGTGAAGGAAGGCCGCGCCGCCCGCGCCCTTATCCCCATCGAGAACTCGCAGAACGGCCGCGTGGCCGACATCCACTTCCTGCTGCCCGAAAGCGGGCTGTCGATCGTGGGCGAGCATTTCATGGCCATCCGCCACTGCCTGATGGCCCTGCCGGATGCCGACCCCGCCGCCCTCACCGCCGCCTACAGCCACCCACAGGCGCTGGGCCAGTCGCGCCATTACCTGCGCGCGCGCGGGCTGGTGCCGCTGGCCTATGCCGATACGGCGGGCGCGGCGGCCTTTGTGAAGGAACAGGGCGACCCCGCCGCCGCCGCCATCGCCCCGGCCCTCTCCGCGCAGCTCTATGGCCTCACCATCGTCGACACCCGCGTGGAGGACGCCGCCGACAACACCACCCGCTTCGTGGCGCTGGCCAGGGACCCGCTGGATCCGGCCACGCTTTCCGGCCACCCCGCGATGACCACACTCATCTTCGAGGTGAACAACGTCCCCGCCGCGCTCTACAAGGCGCTGGGCTGCTTTGCCACCAATGGCGTGAACATGACCAAGCTGGAGAGCTATCAAAAGGGCGCCAGCTTTGCCGCCACCATGTTCTTCGCCGATATCGTCGGCGCTCCCGGCAACCCGGCGGTGGACCGGGCTCTGGCGGAGCTGGCCTTCCACGCCAAGGAAGTCCGCATGCTCGGCTCCTATCGTCAGGAACTGGCGCGGGGATAGGGTAAGGCAGAGGATAGTCTTGGGGGTGTTACACCCCCAAACCCCCATCACTGTCCGCGTCGCGCATCCCTCTCGACGT
>CAIWFP010000044.1 GCA_903911985.1 uncultured Sphingomonadales bacterium | reverse complement strand
CGCCGACGTGGAAAGCGGCCATAACATTGTCGCCACCGTGTACGTGGATGCCCATGCGAACTACGCCGAGGAGGGCCCCGCTGAATTCCGCCCGGTAGCCGAGACCGGATATGCGGCGAGCGAGGGCGAGGAAGCCGATCGGCAAGGCCTGAAGACGCGGATCTGCGCGGGTATCGTCTCCAATATTGATCTCGGACTGCCCAATGCCGCAGATGTGCTCGACGCGCATATTGCCGCCGGAAATGGCCGGATGCGCGGAGTGCGGCAACTCGTCTGCGGCGATCCGACGCTAGGCAATACCAGTGATCTCAATCTCGTAATCTATGACAAGCCAGATTTCCGTCGCGGTTTTCCGCTTTTGGCCGAACGCGGCCTGAGCTTCGACTCCTGCCTGTTCCACTATCAGATCCCGCAGCTCACCCGGCTGGCGCGCGATTTTCCGGGCACCACCATTGTTCTGGACCACCTCGGAACACCGCTGGGGATCGGGGCCTATGACGGACGACGCAACGAGGCCATTCGCGAATGGCAACCGATCATGGCCGAAATCGCGCAATATCCCAATGTCGTGATCAAGCTCGGTGGACAGGGTATGTATATTGGCGGCTATACCTTTCACGAGCAGGCTGAACCCCCATCCTCCGACGATCTGGCAACCGCATGGGGGCCGTTGGTGGCGGCGGCGATTGACCGGTTCGGCCCGGAACGCTGCATGTTTGAAAGCAACTTCCCGGTCGATGGCCTGTCCTGCAGCTATCCCGTGCTGTGGAACGCCTTCAAGAAAATGGCAGCTGGCTATTCCGAAACAGAAAAGCACGCCATGTTCTTCGGCACGGCCAACCGCATCTACCGGCTCGGCCTGTGAGCATTCCCCTGCCCCGCAGCCCGGATGGGCTGACCGCCGAGTGGGTCACCCAGGCACTCCAGCAAAATTATCCCGGCGTCGAGGTCACGTCTTTGCGCCAGGGCACGGTCATCGGTGGCACGGGAACCAAGATCCAGTTGTTGCTTGAATACAACGATATTGGTCAAGCCGCAGGCCTGCCTCCGGCGTTATATGCCAAGGGCGGTTTCGAATGGCACGCGGTGGCTTTCGCCACGTCCTATATCGCCGAAGCGATCTTCTATGCCGACTGGGCGCCCGGCATGGCGGCAAACATTCCATCCTGCTACTTCGCCGGGTACGACGAAGGGCAGGGCATTGTCCTCATCGAGGATCTTGGCCTGCGCCATGTGCGCTTTGGCGGCGGGCAGGTAGAGCCGCTCGACGCGACGACGGTTTCCCAGACACTGCGCCTGCTTGCCTCGATCCACGCGGCAACCTGGAACCAGCCTCGGCTGGCGAAACTGCGCACGCTGGGCCAGCGCGTCGGCACCAACTTCATCGACCATTTCCTCGCCCCTGATTATTATGCGCAATGCCTGGCCGCGCCCAAGGGCTCCCATATTCCCAAGACCTTCCATGATCCCGCCAGAATGCTCGCGGGTCTACGCGCCAACTGGGCTCAGGCCGAATCCGGTCCGCAAAGTTTTTGCCATGGCGACGCGCATATGGGCAATCTCTTCTTCGAAGCCGACGGCACTCCTGGCCTGCTGGATTTCCAGGCCTCGACGACCAGAACCCCGGACGGGAAAGTTGTGAGGGACATTGACCTGCCTTCCAGCGACGTGGTGCAGTTCCACCTCGAGGACGGTTCGGTGGTGACGGTGCGGCCCTCGGGGACCGAGCCCAAGATCAAGTTCTACGCCTCCTGCCGTTCAGCGGCCGGACAGCCCCTCGAACAGGCCACGCACAAAGTGCTGGCCACCATCGAAACGCTGAAAGCCGCTCTGGACAGTTGGATTTCCTGATGCCGGAACGAACCGACTACGAATCGTTGTTGAACCCCGCCACGGTCTTCGTGGCGCTGGATCTCGAAACTACAGGTCTGTCGCCGCAGTACGACCGGATTGTGGAAATCGGTGCGGTCAAGTTCGTGGATGGAAGGGTTGTGGGTACCTTCGGTGAGCTTGTTCATCCGGGAATCGCGATGCCGCCAGGGGCAAGCGCCGTCAACCTCATCACCGATGCCATGCTGGCGGGAAAACCGCCGCTCGACCTCGTCCTGCCCCGGTTCCTGGAGTTTGTTGAGGGAGCGGTTCTGGTGGCCCACAACGCCGGGTTCGACTTGGGATTTCTTTCTGCCGCCCTGCGCAGGCAGGGCAAGCCCGTCCTGGCCAACGAATACGTCGATACCCAGCCCATGAGCCGCCGGGCCTGGCCGGGAAGGCAGTACTACAAACTCCAGTCGCTTGCGGTCGACCTGGGCGTGAAGACCGTAGAGGCCCATCGGGCACAGGATGACGCGCGGGTG
>CAIWFP010000043.1 GCA_903911985.1 uncultured Sphingomonadales bacterium | reverse complement strand
GGGTTGTCCATCAGTTCGTGCAGGAAATTCAGGTTGTAATCGCCATAGTTGACCAGGATGACATAGATGAAGCCCTGGCCGTCGTTTTCCATCATCATGTCGTACAGCATGGCTTCTTCGGAAATTCCGGCCGCCTTGGCCAGTTCCTGCACGCTCGATTCGCGCGATGGTTCATAGTCCAGCCAGCCATCCGCCTGTTCCAGCCGGAACATCATGTCATAGCGCAGCGTGGTCCCTTCAAACGGCAGCTTGTCGGACTTTTCCGCCAGGATCGCCGCGCGAATGGCCGGATCGCGCATCTTTTCGACCTGCTGTGCAAACGGCAATGCGGCGATCGCATCATACGACGGGCGGCCCATGAACATGTGAAAGCTGCTTTGCAGCCCCATGACAATGCCGGTCGGGCGCATGCTGATCTGCGGATACAACACCGCGCCATCGGCCTGTTCCTTGCGCGTCATTTCGATGATGCTGCGCCATTTGTCGGGGTTGCCCGGGTTTTGAAACAGCAGATAGGTGAACTTGATATCCTGGCGGCGCGACATTTCTGACATCCAGGCGATTTCTTCCTCGGCGGTCAGGCTACCGGGAATGCCGTCAAAATTGATGTCGGACACCACTTCGAACACGCCGTGGCCGGCCTTGGAGAGCGCGCTGCCAAACCCTTCCATTTCATCGATGCTGACTTGCGTGCCGGGCACGACTTTGCCGTCGGCGGTGCGGTGCGCCGTAATCCGCGACGACGAAAAACCGAACGCGCCGGCATCGAGCGCTTCGCTGACCAGCGCCGACATCTGCGCGATTTCCTGCGGCGTGGCCTGTTCGTTGTCGCCGCCGCGTTCGCCCATCACATACGTGCGCACGGCGGCGTGCGGGACTTGCGAACAGACATCCATCGCAAACGATTTTTTCGACAGCGCGTCGAGGTATTCGGGATAGGTTTCCCATTCCCACGTGATGCCTTCGGTCAGCGCGGTGCCGGGGATGTCCTCCACGCCTTCCATGATGTTGATCAGGCGATCGTGAAAATCGGGTTTGACCGGGGCAAAGCCCACGCCGCAATTGCCCATGACGACCGTGGTCACGCCGTGCCAGCACGAGGGCGAAAGGAACGGGTCCCAGCTGACCTGGCCATCGTAGTGGGTGTGAATGTCGACCCAGCCCGGCGTGACCAGCAGGCCAGTGGCATCGACTTCACGGGCTCCAGCGCCCGGCACCACGCCGACTGCGGTGATCACGTTGCCGTCGATCGCTACATCGGCCACCCGGCGCGGCGCGCCAGTGCCATCGACCACGGTTCCATTGCGGATTACGATATCATGCATGACGGTCCATCCTCTTCCGATGCCATTCGCCTGGCTGGCTGATTGCGTTTTTTGTGAAAATAACGATCATTCATTATATTGCTAAATTCGAATTCGGAACTGCTGCCTACGCCCGTCTGATCGCCGATCGCGCTTGCACCTTGCCTCATTTGGCGGTCAGTCCGCCATCGACCACAAATTCCGCCCCGGTGATGTACCGCGCTTCATCGCTGGCCAGAAACAGGATCATGGCAGCGGCATCATCGGGCACCCCCAGGAACGTCATCGGTACATTGGCCTCCATCGCGGCGACCATAGCCGGGGCGACGGCGCGCGCGCCGGCGATCATGTCGGTATCCAGGTGGCCAGGATGCACCGAATTGATCCGGATACCCTCTGCCGCCACATCGAGCGCGGCGGCCTTTGTCAGCAGCCGCACACCGCCCTTGCTGGCGCAATAGGCGGCCAGATTGGCAAATGCCGACAGACCGGCGCTGGACGAGATGTTCACGATCGCACCGCCGCCGCCTTGTGCGCGCATCTGACGCACCGCCATCTGGCACCCCAGAAACGCACTGGTCAGGTTGACGGCAAGGTGCCGGTTCCAGTCGTCCAGCGTTGCCTCACCAATCCCACCCGGCAGCGCGATCCCGGCATTGTTGACCAGGATATCGATCCGGCCATGTTCAGTCAGGACGTGATCGCGAACCCGGCCCCAATCGTACTGCAGTGTAACGTCATGTGCCGTCGCCGATGCCGCAAAGCCCGCATCGCGCAACGATTGCGCGCGCATCGCTACCACATCGCCCTTGATATCGGTCAGCAGTACCCGGGCGCCTTCGCGTGCAAACAGATGCGCCGTGGCAAAACCGATCCCCATGGTCGAGGCCGCGCCGGTAACTATTGCAACTTTACCTTCCAGCCGCCCCATGTTGCAAAACCCGCCAGTGTCGGCCGAGGCGAATCCGCCCCGGCATAGTGCAAGGATTACCGCGATTCTGATTTGAATAAAAACCGATTTATAAAAACAATTCATTCAAAATACTGGATAATTAGGAGATGTTGCGACGGTGCGCAGAGTGCGACCGGCGGTCAGACCGGGTCCCAGTTGAACACGTCCTGCGACCGGTCGAGCGGATAAAAACTGCCCCGGAATGCCGGCATGGCCCGGCTGGCGATGGTTTCGGCAGTCCATCCTTCGCTGGTCTGCATGGCGCGCAGCGGGCGGCTTTGGCTCATCAGGAAAATCTCGTTCGCCCGCACCGCGAAAATCTGTCCGCTGACATCGTTCGCCGCGTCGCTGACCAGATAGGCCGCCAGCGGTGCGATCTTGGCCGGCTCCATTACCTTCAGGCGTTCGACTCGCGCTTGCTGTTCCGGCGTTTCAGTCGGGATCGATCCGATCATCCGGCTGAACGCAAAGGGCGATATGCAGTTGGACCGCACATTGAACCGCGACATGTCCATGGCGATCGATTTTGACAGCGCAGCCAGCCCCAGTTTGGCCGCCGAATAGTTGGCCTGGCCAAAATTGCCGATCAGGCCAGAGGTTGACACCATGTGGACATAAGCGCCCGAATTCTGCGCACGGAACACCGGTGCCGCCGCGCGGCTGACGTAAAAGCTGCCATTGAGGTGAACATCAATGACCAGCCGCCATTCATCCGGGTCCATATTGTGAAAGAACCGGTCGCGCAGGATGCCGGCATTGTTGACTACGCCGTCAACACGCCCGAAATGCTCGACCGCGGTCGCGACGATGGATTGTGCCGAATCCCAGTCGGCAACGCTGGCGCCATTGGCGACCGCCGCGCCACCGGCGGCGATGATTTCATCCACCACCTCCTGCGCCGGTTCGGAACTTGCGCCTTCGCCCGAAATCGATGTGCCCAGGTCGTTGACCACCACGCTCGCACCCAGTCGCCCCAGTTCCAGCGCGATCTCCCGCCCGATCCCGCGCCCCGCGCCGGTGACGATGATGACTTTGTCTTTCAACATTTTTTGCGTCTTTCCGTCTGACAATTGTATTCGCTCAACCCGTAGTGGCCGCTGGATCTGCGCGAAAATGTTCGGTCGCTGCCTGCTCGGCCTGCAGCCAGATCTGCCGTGCGATCGGGTTGCGCGCCTCTTCCAGGATATGCCCGACCAGGCCAACCGCTCGCGCCATCACGCCAATGCCGCGACAGACCCGCCAATCGAACCCCATTTCGCAGCACAGCGCGCCCAGAATGCCGGTGGCATTGACGGGCAGCGATTTGCCCTTTTGCCGCTCGGCCTCTGCGGCAACTTGCTGCACCAGGGCGATATACGGCCCGGCAAACCCGGTTTCTGTGGCAATCGCGATCAGGCGCGGGGTGCGGGGGTCGATCGGTTTGTGAAACGGATGGCCAATGCCCGGCAGGATCGCCTTGCGCGCCGCGAACCGCTCCACGATGTCCTGCGCCAGCGCTGGCAGGTCGGCCGCGGCATCGGGCGCCGGCATCACTTCATACAGCATCTGTGCGGTGCCTTCGACGCTGCCGACGAACACGCTGCCAAGCCCCGACAGCCCGGCAGCAACGGCGGCCTGCATCGCTTCGGGCGCGCCAAGATAGGTCAGGCGCGCGGCAATTGTGCTGGGCGTCAGCCCGTGTTCGACCAGCGTGACCAGCATGGCGTTGAACATACGCGATTCATTCGCATCCGGAATGCGCCGGGTTATTTCCAGAAACGCCATGTCGCCAAAGCTGACATGTCCAAGGATTTCGCTGGGCAAATCGCGGCCAAACGCCGTGATCGAATCCGGCGCGCTCCACGCGATGTCGGTCTTTATCGAATGCATGTCGTTACCTTTGGGCTCATGACCAGAACAGCCGGTCTGCGTTGGCAAACAGGAATTTTTCCAGTCGTTCGGGTTCAAGCGCCAGCGCGCGGGCATTACGCGTGGTGATGGCGAGATCGAGCAGCGGATAATCTGACGCAAAAATAACCTTGTCGCAGCCGCGCACGCCGTGCCACCTGCCTGCCAGAAATTGCATCAGCGCAGCGGGATAGGCCTTTGGCGACCAGGCCGATGTGCAGATGTAGAAATGTTCGTGGCGGGCGGCGAGCCGCACCGCCATGTCGGTCCACGGATCGCCGATATGGTGCGCGATGATGGTCAGATCGGGAAAGGCCAGCGCAACCTCGTCCAGGTGCGCAGGGTTGTTCAGATCCATCGGCCACAACGGGCCGGGTGCGCCGACATAAGTAAACACCGGCAGGCCATATTCGACGCATTTGGCGTAAAGCGGATAGAACCAGCGGTCGCTGGGCAAAATGCCCCACGGCGACGGGGTCAGATGGATGCCGCACAAGCCGGGATCAGCGAAGATCGCATCGATCAGACGCGAATTCTGCATGACGTCCCAATAACTTGATCCGCCCAGTTCGGGGGGGATCGCCGATGCGATCCATTTCAGCCGGCCGCCGCTGGCTGCGCTCATCGCGGCAAAGTCGCGATTGAGCGCAATCACCGCATCGGCGGGCGCGGGATAATAGACTTTGGTGGCCAGAATGCCGCGCGCCACGCTTGCCTCATCCATCGCCGCCAGCAGATCAGGTATCGCAAGATAGGTGATGCCGTCACCTGCGCGGACATCATGCCGGAACGTTGTCATCACCCGGCGCAACCGCCGGTCGCCAATCCATTCCACCCGATCGGCGCGCACCGCCGCACCCGAAGGCTGCCCGATCCATGGCCCATGCAGGAACGTGTCGATGATCGGGCCGGGATAGACGCCGAGGGAAGGGGTGGAGGACACGTTTGCTCCTGTCAGTCCGCAGCCGTGCGGGCGGCCCGGGTTCCGCCGCGCGCAGCCTCGATCGCATCATCGTCAAAGCCGAGCGAGCGCAGCACAGCGTCGGTATGCTGGCCCAGTTCAGGCGCTGGGTCGAGCCGAAAGGCGCGGTTGCCATTGTAGGATATCGGGTGATCGACCAGCCGGTAATCGGGAATATCGGGGTGGTTGAAATTGCGAATGAGATCGAGCGCCACGACCTGCGGATCCTTCACCACCTCGTCGATCGTCTGCAGCCGCGAACACGGGATGCCATGTTCCAGCATCAGGTTTTCCCAGGTCGTGCAATCATCCTGTCGCAGCCGATCTTCGATCAGATTGTGCAGCGCGTCGCGATTGGTCAGGCGCATCGGATTGCTGGAAAAACGCGGATCGTCGATCAATTCGGGCTTGCCGATCACCCGGCACAGCGAAACAAACAAGCTTTGGTTCGGGGCCGCGATATAAAGCAGGCCATCGCTCGCTGCAAAATCCTCGTATGGCGCCATCACACTGTGGCGCGTACCGCTTGGCCCCGCGACCGATCCGTCGGCAAAATAGCCGGCCGCGAAATAGGACATCCACGCCACCCCGGTTTCCAGCAGGCTGGTTTCAACATGCTGAGCCTCACCCGTCTGATCGCGGATGCGCAGCGCCGCCAGAATGCCGATCGCCGCCCAATGTGCCGATCCCATGTCGATGATCGACGGCCCGACGCGCACCGCCGACCGGCCCGGTTCCCCGGTAATGCTCATGATGCCCGAATAGGCCTGAATCAGCGCGTCATACCCAGGCCGATCGCGATGGGGGCCACGCGCGCCAAATGCACTTAGCGAACAATAGACCAGCCGCGGGTTGATCTGCTTCAGATCGTCAAAGCCAAAGCCTTTCTTTTCCAGGCTGCCGCCGCGAAACGATTCGACCACGATGTCGGCCTTGGCCGCCAGCCGGCGGATTGCCTCGGCACCGTCGGGGGTATCGATGTCGATCGCAATGCTTTCCTTGTTGCGGTTGGTGGCAACAAACAGCGAACTGCGACCGGCCCAGCTGGGTGGTTGCCAGTCGCGCGTGTCATCACCCGTGCCCGGGCGTTCAACCTTGATCACGCGCGCGCCCAGGTCGCCCAGGATCATCGTGCAGAACGGTCCCGCAAGGTTGCGGGTCAGGTCAAGAACCAGCATCCCTTCCAGTGGTGCGGTCATCTTTTGTGCCTCGTATAATCGGTCATTAGCGGAAAAGGGATATGCACCTTCGAGTGGTACAACAATCGGACAAATCGACACGACTATTTCGATTTACAGATTTATCAGCGCTCGATCGCAATTTGTCACTCATTCGCCAATCAGAACAATCAATTGAAATTATCCGATTGAGCGTTTACCGCGTGCGCTCTACGCTATGTGAAATGGCCCGGCAGATCGGCTCGTGCAGTCGATCAAGCCATGCCGGACGGGCCAAGCTGCGCAACGCAGCGATGATAAGGATGGACGCATGGATCGGGTTGCCGGAAAGATTGCGCTGGTTTCGGGCGCTGCAAGCGGGATTGGCGCTGCCTGCGCGCGTTTGCTGGCCAGACAGGGCGCACAGGTGATGCTGGTCGACCTCAACGATGATCTGGGTCAGGGCGTGGTTGACGACATCCGCGTCGCTGGCGGGACGGCCGAATATGTCCATCACAATGTTGTCGATGAACAGGCCTGGATTGCCTTGATGGCGCATATCAAGGCGACATTCGGCGGGCTGAATATTGCGGTCAACTGCGCCGGGACCTCGGTTACCGAGCTTACCTTTCCGACCCAGACCACGATTGACGAATGGCGCCGGATCAACAGCGTCAATCTGGATGGTACGTTCCTTGCGACCAAGCACGAGCTTGCCTTGATGATGGAAACCAGCCCGGTGATCGGATCGATCATCAACATTTCGTCGGTGCTGGGCATCGTCGGCCAGCCCGGAATCGCAGCCTACAATGCGTCCAAAGGCGGTGTGCGGCTCTACAGCAAATCGGTCGCGCTCTCGTGCGCCAAAGAGCGCATCAACGTGCGGGTCAATACCATCCACCCCGGTTTCATCCGCACACCGTTGCTCGAACAATCTATCCGCCGGTATGGCGATGCCGAGGCCGGGCGGGTGTTCTACGACAATCTGCAACCGATCGGCCATCTTGGCGAACCCGAAGATATCGCCATGGGCGCGCTGTACCTTGCCTCTGACGAATCCCGGTTTGTCACCGGCGCGGAACTCGTGATCGATGGCGGATATACCGCACAATGATGCGTGGTCCGACGCGCACGTGCCTCACCCCGGGCACGCCGTGACAGCGCCATCCGGCGAACACCTGGTCGATTCCGATCTGCGCCCCGCGCTGGCGGTGTTGCCGGATTTGGGCGGGCTGTCGCTGGCGAATCTGCCTGCAATCCGTGACACGCTGGCGCGAACACCACCGCTCGACCCGCCGGTCGGCCTGACAGTGGAACGGGTTTGGCTGCCATCAGGCGCCGATGGGCCCGCGATCAGCGGATTGTTGCATCGCCCGGCCAGCGCGGGGCCGCACCCGGCGATTTTGAACCTGCATGGCGGCGGGTTCGTGGCCGGGACGGCAGAGCGCGAGGATGGCGCAATGCGCGCGCTTGCGGTTGCGCTGAATGCCGTGATTTTGACCATCGATTACCGTCTGGCCCCCGAAACGCCGTATCCCGGCGCGCTGTACGATGCCGTTGCTGCGTTGCGCTGGCTGCATGATCAAACCGATACTCTGACGATTGATCGCGCCCGCATCGCGGTGCGCGGCGTCAGCGCCGGCGGGGGGCTGGCCGCCGGTCTGGCTCTCCATGCCCGTGACCATCACGGACCTGCCATTGCGTTTCTGTCGCTTGTCTATCCGATGCTGGACGATCGCACCGGGCCGCATCCGGTTGCCGGCACTTACGTCTGGCCAATCGCGGCCAATCGCTTTGCCTGGTCCAGCTATCTGGCCGGGATCGAACCGGTGCCGGTCTATGCCGCGCCGGCACGCGCGCAGGACTTGGCCGGGCTGCCACCGACATTCATCGCCGCCGGCGCCATCGACTTGTTTGCCGATGAAGACATTGCCTTTGCGCAAGCGCTGATGCGATCGGGGGTGCCGACCGAGCTCCACGTCTATCCCGGCGCCTACCATGGCTTTACGCTGATCACCAGGGCCGCCGTGGCACAGCGTTTTGAACACGATTCGCTTGATGCTTTTCGGCGCGCGCTTGTTGCATCATAATTCGGGCTAGCAAAGCGCAATCAGACGTTGACGCCATCGGGTCATGTCACGATGGTTGGCCATGCCCGCTGGCGAACCGGCCGGGCATCTGGTCCCAGGGTTAATTGATAATGATGTACAATCTCAGGGCTATTCAAATCTTTGTGGTGGTTGCGGAAACCTGCAGCTTTCGCAAGGCAGCTGAATTGCTGCATCGGTCGCAATCTGCGGTCAGCACACAAATACGTTTGCTAGAAGAACAGATCGGCGTTTCGCTGTTTCACCGCACCACCCGGCGCGTGCAATTGACGGCCGAGGGCGTGCAGTTGCTGGGCCATGCGCAACGCGCTGTCGCCTCGCTTGAACAGGGCCTGCGCGAAATTCGTGAAGCTGCCAACATCCAGCAGGGCCATATCTCGATCGGCTGTGTGCCCAGCATCGCCGCGACCGTGCTGCCCGGTGTGCTCGCCGAATTTCAGCGCAAGCGCGGCGGCATCCGGCTGGAATTGCGCGAACTGGCGTCGGAGCAATTGCTGCAAGCAGTGGCGCGCCAGGAAATTTCGTTCGGAATCGGTCCCGAGGTTGAAGACACCAGTGATTTCGATTTTGCCCTGATCGGGGTTGAACCGATCTATGCCCTGCTGCCGCAAGCCTATTGGAAGCCCGATTTAACGTCGATTACACTGGCGGACCTGGCAGAATTGCCGGTGGTCCTGGCGTCATCATCTGCCGCGCTGCGCAACCGGCTCAACCGCGAACTGGCGCTGCGCGGGCTGGAAATCACCAATTCGTTCGAAGTAATCCAGGTGCAGACAATGCTGGCCTTTGCACAGGCGGGGCTGGGCGTGGCGATCCTGCCCAGGATCATGATCCCGCAACCGATGGACGCGACACTGCAGGCATTGCCGATTGTCGATCCGGTGCTGGAACGCAATCTGTGCCTGATCACGCTAAAGGGCAATTCGCTGTCGCCCGCCGCGATTGAGCTGACCGGGTTGATTGTCGACCGGTTCCGCAGCGCGCTTGACAATTTGGTGGCCTGATCGGCGCGGCTCAGGTTCATATGGGGTTGCACTGACGTTCAGTCATACCGCCCCACCCGACCACCAATGATACCATCATGCTGTGGTGGTCGGGTGGGGCGGTATGAGCTGCGCTTGGCGCGACTTGGTATCAGGCCGCGTGCGTAGCCCGCACGTTTGGTGTTTCTGCGTCGAAATGAAACCCGCGATAGCCATCATGTGCAATCGCATCCGCCTTGTCGCGATACACATCCAGTCCGCCGACATAAGGCATGAATACCCGCGGTTTACCGGGCACATTGGCGCCCAGGTACCACGAATTCGCCTTGATCATCAGCGTGGGTGCAGCCAGATCATAGACGTGGCGTACCCATGCCTGCTCGGCATCGGCATCGGCCTCGGCCACCCGCAACCCGTGGGCGTCCATGTGGTCAAACAAGTCTGCCAGCCATTCGACATGCTGTTCGATTGATGCGACGACATTGGACAGCACCGAAGGGCTGCCCGGTCCGGTAATCGTGAACAGGTTGGGAAAGCCCGCGATCGCAATGCCGAGATAGGAAACCGGGCCGTGGCTCCACTTTTCGCGCAGTGGTGTCCCGTTTCGGCCGCGAATATCGATGTTCAACAAGGCGCCAGTCATCGCATCAAACCCGGTGGCCAGCACCAGCGCATCGAGCCGGTAATGCGCGCCGTGCGTCTGCACACCATCCGCCACCACGGTGGTGATCGGATCGGCCAGCACATCGACCAGCGTAACGTTGCTGCGGTTGAACATCGCGTAATAATCGGTGTCGAGACAGATGCGCCGCCCGCCCAACGGTGCGCCGCGCGGTTTCAGTGCTGCTGCAGTGGCCGGATCGGCGACGGCCTCGTCGATCTTGTCATAGATCATCCGGGCGATTTCGGCGTTGGCGGCCTCGTCGACGATCAGGTCGCCAAATACGCCGAACAAGTCCTGCCCGCCGCGCTGCCATGCCCCTTCAAACGCTTCGCGGCGTTCCTTGTCGTCATAGCTGAACGTCGTGCGCCGGGTGATCGGCCGCAGGTGCCCGGCCGGATGCCTGCGCGCAGCCTGGCGCCGTGCGGCGTAGTCCGCCTTGATTTCGTTCATGAAATCATCAGCTAGCGGGATATTGCGCGCCGGAATGGTAAAGCTGGGCGTGCGTTGAAACACCAGCAGGCGTTCGGCCGTTTTGGCGATTTCAGGCCCAGCCTGAATACCCGACGATCCCGTGCCGATCAGCCCTACGGTCTGGCCGGCAAAATCGGTATGCTGCTGTGGCCAGCGTGAGGTGAAATAGACCGGGCCGGTAAACGCCGCCAGCCCGGGTATGTCCGGCTCTTTCGGGATCGACAGACAGCCTGTCGCCATGATGCAGAACCGCGCGGTGCACGTCAGGCCATCATCGGTGCGGACCAACCAGCTGGCGGTGGCATCGTCATAGATCGCCGCCTCGACGCGGGTGGAAAACCGGATGTCGCGGCGCAAATCGAGCCGATCGGCCACAAATTCCAGATAGCGCAGGATTTCGGGCTGGGCCGCGTATTTTTCGGTCCAGACCCAGGCTTGCTGGATCTCTTCGGAAAACGAAAACGAATAATCCACGCTCAGCACGTCGCACCGCGCGCCCGGATAGCGGTTCCAGTACCACGTGCCGCCCACGCCATCGGCAGCATCGATCACCCGTACCCGCATACCTTTGCCGCGCAAGGTGTGAAACAGATACAGTCCGGCAAACCCGGCGCCGACGATCACCGCGTCAAACTGTTCCGGTTCGGGCGCCACGGTCGGACTGGCAGCAGCAACGGTGGTCATTCTGCTGCCTCGGGATGGATTTTCGAAAACACCTCCTGGAACACCGGCGCGACATTGTCCTGGCCCTTTTCGGCCATGTACTGGTCGATCTTGGCACCCACCGCCGATTTCATCGCGGCCGCGAACTGCCCATGGTTGGCGCGCAAAAATGCCTCGGATTCAACGCGGTTGACGTTGACGCGATTGATCATGGGGGCAACGTACCGCGCGAACAGTTCATAGGACCGTTTGGTTGGCGCGGTATCCGCCCAATTGCCGGACAGATGCAGAAACGCGCCGAAACCGCCCGAAACCTCGATCAGCCGTTCGATCTGTTCGACCGCATCTTCTGGCGTACCGACGACGGCAAAGCCCGAATCGACCATCGCCTGGATCGGATCGACGCCATCAGGCGCCAGCGGCAGGGTGGCGACATGGCGGTAATAATCGACCCAGCGGTGGAACCCCCATTCGACATCCTTGCGCGCCTGTTCGCGGGTTTCGGCGATGTGCATTGGTCCGACCAGCCGCCAGCCGGCGCGGTTCATTGTCTTGCCATGATCGCGCGCAGATTCCTCGGCGATCGCCCAATTGGACGCCAGCGCATTGAACCCCGCGATCGAGGTCGCGCCCAGCGAGAGCAGCCCCATGCCGTATTTGCCGGCAAGCCGCGCACCAGTCGGCGAAACCTGGCTGGCGACCGCCATTTCGACGCCATCTTCCTTGTACGACAGAAAATGCAGCCGGGCGTCCTGCAGCGTGAACCAGTCGCTTTTCTGGGTGACCGTCTCGCCGTTCAGCAACCGCGCGATCGGATCGATCGATTCCTCCAGCAGATCGCGCACCTTGGCCGTGTCGACGCCCAGCATATGCGCATCGGATGGCAGCGATCCCGGGCCCATGCCAAACATCAGCCGGCCACGCGTGATATGATCCAGATTGCGGATGCGTTCCGCCACCATATAGGGATGGTGATAAGGCGTCGACACCACCCCGGTGCCAAAGCGGATGTTGCGCGTGCGCTGCGCAGCAGCGGCTATGAACAGTTCCGGGCTGCCGTGAATTTCCCAGCCGCCGGAATGATGTTCGCCAATCCACGCCTCGTGATAATCAAGGTCGTCGAGCAACTCCATCAGTTCAAAATCGCGGTGGATCGCGAGTGTCGGGTCTTCGTTGGTCGGATGCATCGGTGGCATGAACACACCGAACCTGATCCTTGGACGCGGAGGATGCCGAACTGCAGCAGACTCTGTCATTTCACACTCTCCCACATGATTTTTATCGTCGACGCCCCGCGGGTACTCAGCCGTAAGGCTTGCCAAACGGGGGTGGCGCCGTTTCGTTCAATGAAAACCACACGCTTTTGGTCTGCAGATATTCGCGGATGGCCTCGACGCCGTTTTCGCGGCCCAGCCCGCTGCTCTTGTATCCGCCAAACGGCGACATATAGCTGACCACGCGGTAGGAATTGACATAGACCGACCCGGCTGCCAGCTGATGCGCGACGCGGATGGCGCGGCGCATGTTTTCGGTCCACACGCCCGCACCCAGCCCGTAATCGCTGTCATTGGCGATGGCGATGGCGTCTGCTTCATCCTTGAAACGGATCACGGCCATGATCGGGCCAAAGATCTCCTCACGCGCCACGCGCATGGTGTTGCTGACATCGCCCAGGATGGTGGGTTCGACGAAATAGCCGCCTTCCAGCCCGGGACGCCGTGCCGCGGTTCCGCCCAGCAGCACTGTCGCACCTTCGTCGCGGGCAATGTCGAGATAGCCCATCACTTTGTCGAAATGCTGGCGGCAACCCATCGGCCCCATTTCGGTTGCCGGGTCGGTCGGATCACCCAACCGCGCCACGGCCGTGTGCGCGATCAGCTTTTCGATAAAGGCGTCGTAAATGCTGTCCTGTACCAGCACGCGCGAACAGGCGATGCAGGCCTGACCCGATGTGTTGAACATGCCCAGCACGCTGCCCTTGGCGGCGTTATCCAGATTGGCATCGTCAAACACGATGTTGGGTGATTTGCCGCCAAGCTCCAATGTGACTGGTTTGAAATCGCGCGCAGCGGACTGGTAAATCGCGCGCCCGGCAACATCGCCGCCGGTAAAGGCGATCTTGCGCACCTTCGGGTGCGATACCAGCGCCTCACCCACTTCCGCACCGGTGCCGGTAACGACATTGACAACGCCATCGGGAAAGCCGGCCTCGCCAAACAGTGCGGCCAGTTCCAGCGTGCCGACCGAGGCAACTTCGTGTGGTTTGATGACAAATGTGCAGCCGGCCGCAAGGCCCGGCGCCAGTTTCCACACCACCAGCAACAGCGGGCTGTTCCATGGGGTGATCGCGGCCACCACGCCATAGGGTTCGTGGCGGGTGTAATTGAAATAGTCCGCCTTTTCGATCGGCGGCACCGCGCCTTCGACTTTGTCGGCCAGCCCGGCGAAATAGCGGAAATTGTCTGCCAGCGCGCGCACAATGCCGCGCATATCGGACAATGTGCGGCCATTGTCGCTGGTCTCCATCAGCGCGAGCCGTTCCACATTAGCCTCAAGCAGATCGCCCATCCGCCACAGCAATTTGCCCCGGGCCGACGCGCTCATCCTGCTCCACGGGCCCTGTTCGAACGCGGCCGATGCGGCCGCGACCGCACGCTCCACATCCTCTGGTCCGCTGCGCGCAATCGTGGCCCAGGTCTTTCGCGTAAAAGGATTTTCGGTCTCGATATGCAGACCGCTGACCGGTGGCACCCATTGCCCGTCGATGTAATTGCCATAATTTTTCATCGAGACGTTCCGAGGCGAAAGAGTGGATGTGGCGCACTGGGGCACAGCAAGCGGCTTGGCCCGATGCAAAAACTTAAGAAGCGCACGTTACGCGGGCAAGTAGATTTATCTCAATGATTAATTCAATTAGCAACATAATCGGCCATGCCGGTTCCGGCCGCGCCAAAGTGCCGCCATCGACCGCATTCCCCGCCCAACGATAAATCCCTTTTTCCAATCAATTCTTCAGATAATCGCGCTTGATAGATTTATGGGGGCCGTTAGCGTCGGAAAAAATGGGGAAACGGTGGCGTTCCCGACGAAAAGTCGGGTCTGGCCCGAATGGGAGAGCAAAATCATGACAAAATCCATCTTGCGGGATGTTCGAAGCTCTGGCGGGTTACTTGGCCTTGCCACTGCACTGTGCGTCGCCTCAACGGCAGTCGCGCAAACGGCGTCCCCGGCCGCAGCGGCGCCCAAACCCGCTGCCGACGCGGACAGCAACAACCAGCCTGGCGAAATCATCGTCACCGCCAACAAGCGTGAGGAACGGCTGAACAAGGTCGGCCTGACCGTGTCGGTGCTGTCGGGCAAAGACCTTAACGAGCGCAAGATCACCTCGCTGCAGGATGTTGCCGCAGTCGTGCCCGGGCTGGCCTTTGCCCCCAGCGTCAACAACACACCGATCCTGACCTTGCGCGGCGTCGGCTTCAACGAAAGCTCGCTGGGCGTCTATCCCGCGGTCAGTGTCTATGTCGATCAGGCGCCGTTGCCGTTTCCGGTGCTGGCCAGCCATTCTGCTTATGACCTTGAACGCATCGAAGTGCTCAAAGGCCCACAGGGCACGCTGTTCGGGCAGAACTCTACCGGTGGTGCGATCAACTACATCGCGGCTAAGCCGACCAAGGTCTTTGCAGCCGGCGGCGATGTCAGCTTTGGCCGGTTCAACCAGGTTGAAGGCAATGCCTATATCAGTGGTCCGCTCAGCAATTCCTTCCGTGCGCGGGTCGCGGTCACCGGGCTCAATTCGGATGGCTGGCAGATCAGCGACACCCGCCCGACCGACCGCAATGGCAAACAAAGCTATCTCGCGGGCCGCTTTCTGATCGATGGCGATCTGGGCAGTGCAGTGCATGTGGCACTGAACGTCAACGGCTGGCACGACACGTCGCAGCCCCAGGCGGCGCAATTCATCCTGCTGCAACCGCAGACCCCGTCAACGGTGCGCCCTGAAGAGCTGCTGGTGCCGTTCACATCCGGTAACGCACGGGCGGCCGATTGGGCTACCGGCATCAATACCCCGCGCAGCGATCGCAAATTCTACCAGATCGCGTTCCGCGCCGACATCAATGTGGCCAGCGATATCCAGCTGACCTCGCTGACATCGTATGACCACTTTGACCAGAAGCAGACCTCTGACAACGACGGGTCGGCGCTGCTGATCTCGGACCTTCAGGAAGACAACGGGCGGATCACCTCGTTCAACCAGGAACTACGTCTGTCCAACATCGCCAAGTCGGCATTTCGCTGGGTGCTGGGTGCCAATCTGGAAAAGAGCACGACCAGCGAATTGCAGTGGCTGGCCTTTTTAAACGATTCCAACAACAGCGCGCCGCTGAACAACTTTTTCCAGGCGGTGGCGCTCAACCGCCAATCGATCCGCAACTATGCGTTCTTTGCCAATGGCGAATACGATCTGACCCCGGAACTGACGCTGAAGGGGGCGATTCGTTATACCAACACCAGGGATGCCGCGACAATCTGCGCAGTTGATGCGGGCGACGGCCGGCTGGCCACGCTGTTCAACATTCTGGGCGGGGTGCTCGGCACCACCACCTTTACCCCGATCGGTTCGACAGGCCCGGTCGCGGGGCGCTGTTACCCGCTGAACGCGCAGAACGTGCCCAACCGCGATGAAGTCAAACAGACTTTGTCACAAAGCAACGTGTCGTGGCGCGCTGGCCTCGATTACAGGCTCAATCCGGAAGCGTTGCTTTATATCAACGTGTCACGCGGGTACAAGGCGGGCAGCTTCCCCATTCTGGCGGCGGCGACAACATCACAATACACGCCGGTGACGCAAGAGGCGGTCACCGCTTATGAAGGCGGTGTGAAGGCCAGCCTGATGGACCGCAAGGTTCAGTTCAACAGCGCGGTGTTTTATTACAAATATGCCGACAAGCAGGTACTGACCAAGGCGGTTGACCCGGTGTTCGGTGTGCTCGACGTGCTGCGCAACATCCCCAAAAGCCACGTGTTCGGCGTTGAAGGCGATGTGGTGGTCAAGGCCTCGCCCGACCTGACGCTCAGCGGCTCGCTGACCTATCTCGAAGCGAAAATCGATACCTACAACGGCGTCGATTATATTGGGGCAAACCGCAATTTTGCTGGCCAGGCCCTGCCGTTCGCGCCGCGCTGGAATTATGGCATCAATGCGGAATACCGTCACCGCCTTGAAAACGGTGGCGCGCCCTTTATTGGCGTCAGCGTCAACGGGCATTCCAAATCGGATACCGTCCCCGGGGGCAGCTCGATCACTGTAGCCCCCGCGCCGACCACCCGCATCCTGCCGGGCCTCATCAATCCGTTTGTGACCAAGGCCTATGCCACAGTCGATGGCCGGATTGGCTACGAAGGACCGGACGGGCGATGGAGGGTAATGGTCTGGGCAAAGAACCTGCTCAACACTTATTACTGGACCAACGTTGTCACGACATCCGATGTCTCTGCCCGCTATGCTGGCAAGCCCGCCACCTATGGCCTGACCGTCGGCTTTACCATGTAGTGACTGGCAGTGGCCCGATGCCCGCCTGCGGGTATCGGGCCACGGTAGACCGATCCCGAACAACCGGAGGCGACATGACCCTGACCCTGATCAGCGCGACCCCTAGCCCGTTTGCACGCAAAGTGCGGATCGCGATGATCGAAAAGGGGGTGGACTTCGTTGTTCAGAACGAAGTGCCGTGGCATGCAGACACTTTAACACCGCGCTATAACCCGCTGGAACAACTGCCGATTCTGATCCCTGACGACGGCGATCCGGTGTTCGAATCGACCTATCTGATGGATTGGCTGGAATACAGATACCCGCAAGTCTCGATGCTGCCCGCCGACCCCGATCTGGCGATGACCGCGCGGCTGGTGCATGTCATTGCCGAAGGCGTGGTCGATGCGCTTGTGCTGCTGTTCTGGGAAATGCAGCGCGATGTGATCAGCGCCGAATGGACCCGGCGCCAGCTGCGCAAGGTCAGGGGCGGGCTGGCCGATCTCGACCGGCGCGCCGGCACCCTCGAATACATGGTGGGGGATCGCTTTGGCCTTGCCGATATCGCGGTCATTGCCATGCTGGGCGCGCTGGACACGATGGCAGAGGCGCAGATGATCCCCGCGTGGCAGCAATTCGATCCTGCCATCGCGCCATGGACCACGCTCTATCCCAATCTGGTGCGGTTTGAAGCGCACCACCGCGACCGACCATCGGTGCACGCGACCGGCCCGCGCATGTTCGATCTGGTCGAAAAGATCGTCTGATCCGCAGCGCCGCAGCCAGTCCACTCACCCCGGCTGGAGTGCTGCGGCAATCACCCGGTGCGCCTGGTGCAGGTGCAGCCGTTCGACCATTTTGCCATCGACCCGGATCGCCCCCTTTTGCTGGTTTTCAGGGCGATCAAACGCTTCGATAATCTGCCGCGACCAGGCCAGTTCGGCCGCATCGGGCAGAAACGCGGCATTGCATGGATCAATCTGGCGCGGATGGATCAGCGTCTTGCCATCAAAGCCGAATTCAACCGCCTGCCGCGCCTGCGCGCTGAACCCTTCATCATCGTCGATCCCGTTGAACACGCCATCGAGAATCACCCGGCCGTGCAATCGTGCCGCCACCACCGCCAGGCCCAGCGCGCCGACAAAGGGCAGGCGATCGCGCCCCGGTTGCGCGCCCGTTTCCTTGGCCAGATCGTTGGTGCCCATCACCAGCGCGGTCAGCCGCTCAGCACCGGCGATCGTATCCAGCCGAAACAGTGAAGCGGTGGTTTCGATCATCGCCCAGATCGGCGTCGTTGCGGCCATGTGCCGGGCATAGTGATCAACATCACCCGCGTGCATGACCTTGGGCACCAGCACCGCATCGGGGCTGCAGAGATGCAGCGCCGCCAGATCGTCCGCACCCCATTCGGTGTCCAGCGCGTTGACCCGCACTACAATCTCGCGCGGCCCGAAACCGCCTTCGTTCACGGCGGCCACCGCCTGATCGCGCGCCATGGCCTTGGCATCGGGCGCGACGGCATCCTCCAGATCAAGAATCACGACATCGCAGGGCAGCGTGCGCGCCTTGGCAATCGCTTTGGCGTTGGATGCGGGCAGATAAAGCGCGCTGCGGCGGGGGCGGTGGGTCATGGCGGGTCCTTTGGTCACGGGCATGCCGGTCATGCCGGCGGGATCATGCTTTTTGCGGCAAGCGCACTGCGAACATAGCGGGCGAGACGCGCCGCCGCCGATCGCAGCGGCGTGCCATGGCGGGTGATGATACCGATCGTGCGCAGCATTGCCGGATCGCTGACCGGCAGCGCAACCAGTCCCGCGCTCAAACTGGCGGGCAGGGCAAGCCGTGGTACCACCGCCGCACCAACGCCGGCCTGAACCATGCCGATCGCGGTCTGCACATGGCGCACTTCGCTGTGGGAGCTTAACCGCAATCCGCGCGCCGCCGCCGCCTGTTCCAGTTCACGCTGCAGCAGCACCGAACCTGACAAGGTAATCAGCGGCAGCGACACCAGCTTTGCGAACGGCATTGCGGTCGCCCCGGCCGGCACATGCTGCGCCGACAGCAGTACATGCAGTGGTTCTTCGATGGCAGCGGCAAAGGCAATGCCGGCGGGCAGCGGCGTGGCGCAGGGTCCGATGCCAAAATCGACCCGATCAGCCAGCAGCGCGGCGACAATCTCGGTCGATGTCAGCTCTTCCAGATCGATCCGCGTCGTCGTGTCTTTGGTGCGATAAGCGGCCAGCAAGCCGGGCATCAGCACGCCCGACAACGATGGCACACAGGCGACCACGATCCGCCTGCGCCGATCATCCGCATGGCTGCGCGCCGCAGCGATGCCATCATCAATCAATGTGAATGCCTGCGCAAGCAGGCCGGCCAGATCCGCGCCGGCAGTGGTTGGCGATACCCGCCGCGATGTCCGTTCGACCAAAGGCACGCCCAACTGTTGTTCCAGCACACTGACCTGGCTGCTGATGGTCGCCTGTGATCGCTGCAACTCACCGGCAGCCGCGGTGAACGACCGGTTGCGGGCAACCGCCTCGAATGCGCGCAGCAGCTTCAGATTGATTTTGGCCATCGCGCTGGTGCTTCAAAAGACCGGCTTGGGGATACCCAGATTTTCGCGCAAGGTCGCGCCTTCATAACCCTTGTGGAACAGCCCGCGCCGGCGCAATTCGGGAACCACCAGCCGCACAAAATCTTCATAGGCACCGGGCGCAACGCTGCCGGCCAGCACAAAGCCGTCGCAGGCCGTGCCGAACCATTCTTCCATCTGGTCCGCGATCTGTTTGGGTGAACCCATGAACACCGGAAATTCGTCCAGCGTGCCGCGCCGGGTAAATTCCACAAAATCGCGCGGGCTGGGATTGGACCGGCCGCTCAGCGTGACGACGCGGTCACGAAACGCCTGGATGCCCGAAATCCCGTCCATTTCCTCTGGTGTGAAGGGATCATCATAGCCTTTGGCGGCGAAGTCGAAATTCAGCACTTCGGACAGCAGCACCAGTCCATCGATCGGCTTGACCAACGCATCGATCACCGCGCGGCGGTCTTCGGCCTGGGCCTGGGTTTCGCCGACAACGGTATAGACCGCAGGGGCGATCCGCACTGAATCGCGCGGGCGGCCCTGCTTTTCCAGCTCATCTTTGAATTCGGCGTAGGATTTCTGGCCGACTTTCAGGTTGGGATAGATCACGAACACCAGATCGCCCCATTTGGCGGCAAACTGGCGCCCGCGTCCGCTTTGCCCGGCCTGGATCAGGATCGGTTCGCCCTGCGGCGACCGCGGCACGGTGAACGGCCCGCGCGATTGGAACCATTCGCCCTTGTGATCCAGCCGCCGCACCCGATCAGGATCGGCAAACAGGCCTTGCTTGTCGAGGATCAGCGCATCATCATCCCAGCCGCGCCAGTGACCGCGCACGACGGTCAGAAATTCCTCGGCGCGATCATAGCGCAGATCATGTTCCAGCACGCTGCGCGCGCCCATGTTGGCCGCTTCCGAACTGTTGAGCGAGGTCACGACATTCCACGCCGCGCGGCCCTTGGTCAGTTGGTCCAGGGTGGCAAACGTCCGCGCCACATGGAACGGCTCGTAATACGTGGTCGAATAGGTCACCCCGACGCCAAGCCGCTCGGTCGCATTGCCCAGCGTCATCGCGCACAGCATCGGATCCAGCTTCACCGCGCGGATGCCTTCGCGCATCGTCACCGAAAAATCGTCGGCATAGACATCGGGAATGGCCAGGCGGTCGTCAAAGAACGCCAGATGGAACGCGCCGTCTTCCAGCGTGCGGCCCAGCCGCCGATAATATTCGGGCGTCAGAAAATCCGATACCGCCGCCGGGTGCCGCCACGATGCGGGAAAGTTGGTGCAGTTTTGTGCCTGCAGGAATGCGACAAGCGCCATCTGGCGACCGGTTGTCATGGGTGAACTCTCCGTAATGGGCCTGGTCAGATGATCCGGCGTTGTTTGAGGTCGGCCAGCATGTCGGCATCGATGCCGAGCAGTTCGCCGTAAATGTCTGCGTTCGAACTGCCCAGTTCCGGCCCGGCCGTGCGCAATTCCGACGGGGTGCGCGACATGCGCGGCAGCGGCCCCGGCACCACCAGCCGGCCAACCCGCGGGTCGTCGATCGTGCGCAGGTTTTCGCGCGCGGCATATTGCGGGTTTTCAAAAATGTCCGCGATGTTCAGCAGCTTTGACGCGGGTGCGTCGTTGGCATCGCACACCGCCAACAGGGCATCGGCGTCCATGCTGCGCGCCCAGTCGGCGACGATGCCGTTGACCTCGGCACGGTGAGCGTCGCGCTGGCGCGTGCTGGCATAACGCGGATCGGTGATCAGGTCGGGCCGGGCCATGGCCTTGCACAGCCGTTCCCACATCCGTTCGTTGGAACAGGCCAGCGCCACCCAGGCGCCGTCGCGGGTTTCGTAATGGCTGTGCGGGACGACGTTGACGGTATCGGGCCCCATGCGTTCGCGCTGATACCCGAACTTGTCATAGGCCGGCGCCAGTTCATCCAGCACGCGAAAGATTGATTCATACAGCGCAATGTCGATCGACTGGCCTTCGCCGGTGCGTTCGGCATGGCGCAATGCCATCAGCACGCCCACCGCGCCAAACAGCCCCGACATGTAATCGGCGAGCGAGGTCGATCCCGGCACCACCGGCGGTCGGCCGGGTTCACCCGCCAGATAGGCCAGGCCGCTGAACGCATGGGCGATGCGGGCAAACCCGGGCTTGTCACGCAGCGGACCGGTCTGGCCATAGGCACTGACCTGCAGCATCACCAGCCGGGGGTTGATTTCGGCCAGCGCGGCATAGCCCAGGCCCCATTTTTCCATCGTGCCCGGCCGGAAATTTTCCAGCACCACGTCCGCCTTTGCCACCAACTGGCGGAACATGGCGGCGCCTTCGGGGGTGCGCAAGTCCAGCGTTACCGATTTCTTGTTGCGCGCCTCGCTCAGCCACACCAGCGTGTCGCCGCTGTCGGTCATCGTGCCGAACCGGCGCAGTGAATCGCCTTCGCCCGGCTGTTCGATCTTGATCACCTCGGCACCAAATTCGGCCATGATCGTGCCGCAGAACGGCGCAGCCACAAACGTGGCGATGTCGAGCACGCGAATACCTTCAAGCGGCCCGGCCATGATCAGGACTCCAGCCCGGCAAGCCGCGCGCGGCGCAGGATCTTGCCCGAAAGCAGGACGTGAGCCCGATCGATCAGCACGCCTTCAAAGCCGATGGCGCCTTTGCCCTCTTCGGCCGCCGCATCCATTTTGGCCGCGATATCGCGTGCCCAGGCGATTTGCGCAGCGCTGGGCGTGAACACGTCGTTGGCGATCGCCACCTGGCTGGGGTGGATCGCCCATTTGCCTTCGAAACCCAGTGCGCGCGCGCGGATGGCGCTGGCGCGATAGGCATCGGGATCGCCATAGTTGGTGAATGGCCCGTCGATCGGGCGCAAGCCATAGGCGCGGCAGGCATTGGCGATCCGTGCCAGCGCAAAGTGCCACTGGTCACCCTGTGCGCCTGCGACCTGGTATTCGGGGTTGGGCGCACCGAACACAGTGTCAAAATTTTCCAGCTCGATCGAATAATCGCCCACGCCAAAAATGATCCCTTCCAGCCGGGGCGAAGAGGCGGCGATTGCCTCTACATTGGCGAGGCCCTTGGTGGTCTCGATCAGGATTTCGATGCCGAGCGGGCGCTGGCGCGGCAGTTCCAGTTCCAGCCCGGTCAACAGCCGGTCAAGAAACACCACGTCGCCGGCGGTTTCCACTTTGGGCAGCAGGATCATGTCCAGCCGCGGGCAGCGCGCCACCGCCAGAATATCGGCAAGGGCCCAGCGAGTGCCCAAGCCATTGACCCGGACCGACACCGTCTTGGTTCCCCAATCGATATCATTAAGCGCACGCACTGCATTTTCGCGCGCCTCATCCCGGCGCTGTGGCGCGACCGCGTCCTCCAAATCCAGAAACAGCGAATCCGCCGGCCCGCGTGCCGCCTTTTCGAAAAAAGGCAGGGACGTTGCTGGTACCGCGAGCTCTGATCGTTGCAGCCGGAACCGAGTGCCAGCATCAGATCCCATGGATTTATCAGACATTGTCAGCATACCTCTGTTTGGTCCGCTGTTCTTTCACTGACCCGCGCGCTTCAAACAATGGCGAAGTCTGAACGTATCTATCGATATTTTCTATAAATCAGCGATCCGACCCCGTGCCGGTGACCAGGCCATCGCAGCGACATCAAAACGGCATTGCGCAAGCCTCTCAGGCCGATGTTGTCGGCTATGGCCCGAAAACAATGCCGCCGCACGGCCCGGGCAGAGAGACGGATTCCGCGGTCGCGTCCTGCGCTAAAATTCGACATTATTGATCAATTTAACAGATCAATTCATTTAAAACATCTGATAGTCAGGATAATTCAACGCTCTATTATTGCGCACAGTTGGGTATGCGTTTGCAGCTTATGTCTTGCGCTTACGCCGAAATAAAGAAATTTGCTGGGGGATTACCAAATGAATGCTGGTTTTGTGAAGGTTGCATTGCTTTGTGCAACGTCTGTAACACTGTCTTCACCTCTGCTGGCGGTTGACGCCCATGCCCAGGCCGCAGCAGCCGGCACGGAGGCACAACCGGCTGATGCATCAGCAAACAGCCCGGCTGAAATCATCGTCACCGCCAACAAGCGCGAAGAACGACTCAACAAAGTCGGGTCAACCATTACCGCCCTGTCCGGTGACGCTATCAGATCGCGCGGGATCAACACTATCCAGGATATCGCCGCAGCGGTGCCCGGCCTGGAATTCGCCCATTCGTCGACCAACACTCCGATTCTCACGCTGCGCGGCGTCGGCTACAACGACAGCTCGCTGGGCGTTTATCCGGCAGTCAGCGTGTATATCGACCAGGTGCCGCTGCCGTTTCCGGTGCTGGCAAGCCATTCGTCGTATGACCTGCAGCAGATCGAAGTGCTGAAGGGGCCGCAGGGGACTCTCTTTGGCGAAAATTCGACCGGGGGTGCGATCAACAACATCGCCGCCAAACCGGTGGATCATTTTGAAACCGGCGGCAATCTGTCGCTCGGCCGTTTCAGCGATATCCACGCCAACGCCTATATCAACGTGCCCCTGTCCACCACGTTGCGCGCGCGGGTCGCGGTCGATGGTGAAAATTCCGACGGCTGGCAGATTGCAAAGACCCACCCGCAGGACCGCAATGGCAAAACCAGCTATGTCGCAGGCCGCCTGCTGCTTGACTGGGATGCCAGCTCGACTCTGAAATTTGCGCTGAACCTGAACGCATGGCACGATTCATCGCAGCCGCAGGCCGGCCAATTCATCGCGCTGTTCCCGCAAAGCCCCGCCAACGTGAAGGCGCAGGAACTGGCCTATCCATTCCCGGATGCCAATCCACGCTCGGCCGACTGGACCTCTGCCACTGCGCCGCAAAGCAGCCGCACGTTCTATCAGGCGGCGCTGCGCACAGACCTTAAGCTGACCGACGCGATCACGGTCACTTCGCTGACGTCGTACATCGATTTCAAGCAGTCGCAGATAGTCGATTCGGATGGGTCGTCGCTGAATGTCGCTGACATCGCGGTCAACAACGGCACGATCCGGTCGTTCAACCAGGAATTGCGCGTGGCCAACACCAATGGTTCGGCGCTGCACTGGATCGTCGGCGGCAACTATGAAAACAGCAAGACCTTTGAAATTCAGGACAACACCTACGCCGATGATTCCAACAGCAACCCAGGGTTTTTCAACATCACCCGTGGCGCAACGATCGAAACACAGAAAATCGTAAACTATGCGGTTTTCGGCAATACCGAATACAAGGTGACGCCAGAATTCACGCTGAAAGGCGGCCTGCGCTATACACAAAGCAAAAACAATGCCGGCATCTGCGGATTTGATGATGGTGACGGGTTGATCAACACGCTGTTCGATTGGCTTGGCGGCGCGCTGACCAATGCTTTCAGCGGTGGTGGCAATGCCCATTGGCTGGCCAACGCGGCGGCCGGTGGCGCACCCTATAACCAGCGCTGCTATGCCGAAACGCCGGCCTTTACCGGCGGCGTTCTGACCGGATTCCAGCCCAGCCTGGCCCCGACACAGGGGACGCTTGACGAACACAACCTCAGTTGGACCGCAGGTGCCAATTACAGCATCGACAGCAACGCGCTGGTCTATGTCAATGCATCGCGCGGGTACAAGGCGGGCAGCTTTCCCAATCTTGCGGCATCGACGACATCGCAATATGCGCCCGCCCGGCAGGAAACCGTGCTGGCGTTTGAAGGCGGCGTAAAGCTCGGCCTGTGGGACAAAAAGGCGCAGTTGAACGCGGCAGTGTTCTATTATGACTATGGCAACAAGCAGGTGCTGGGCAAATTGCAGGACCCGGTGTTTGGCACGCTCGACGTGCTGACCAACGTGCCAAAATCGCATATCTTCGGATTGGAGGGTGACCTGTCGGTCCGGCCGACCCCCGGCCTGGCGCTGAACGCGGCAGTCACCTATCTTGATACGAAGGTCACCGAATATACCGGCACCGACACCCTGGGCCAGCAAACCAATTTCGCTGGCAGTGCGTTGCCGTTTGCACCGCACTGGAATTACACTTTCAGTGCCGATTACCGATTGAATGGCAAGGCGCGCGGCGGGCCGTTCGTCGGGTTCACCGTAGCGGGCCGTTCGCAATCCGACACCACCCCGGGTGGAGCGGGCATCGTTGTTCCCGCATCGCCTGCCAACCGTGTCCTGCCGGGGCTGGTCCATCCGTTTACCACCAACGCTTATGCCACGCTTGATGCGCGGCTTGGCTATGGGCCCGAGGATGAAAGCTGGAGGGTGCTGTTCTGGGGCAAGAACGTGCTCAACAAATATTACTGGAATAACGTCCGCACCGGCTTCGACTTTACATCGCGCTACGCCGGCCTGCCTGCCACGTATGGTGTAACGGTCAGTTTCAAGGTCCGCTGACGCCGCGCGCGCGCCGCGATTTTATCGGGCCGGTTGCGCGCATTTGCAGGTCTTGTGAGCGCGAAATTGGCAGGTGGGGCGGTTCAGGCCCGGCGCTCCACCTCAGTCTACATCGGTCGGGTGGGGCGCACGCGGGTGTGTCCCCATCACCGCATAGCGCAGCAGGTAAATGCGCCCGGCATCCACTTTCAGCGGGATGGTCGGCACGCAGCCCTTGTCTTCGCCCAGCGCCTCACCCGATTTGAGCGAGATGTTCCAGCCGTGCAGCGGGCAGGTGACCACCGCGCCGTGGACAATGCCCTGGCTGAGCGGCCCGGCCTTGTGCCGGCAGTGGTTGATCAACGTATAGAAATGGTTGTCGATGGTATGGAAAATGGTGATTTCGTGGACGAGCTTGCCATCGGATCCACGAACGGGCAGCGTGCGCGCAATGCCGGGACTGATCTGACCCACCGGGCCGATGTCAAGCCAGTCGCCGATCACTTGGCGCCATCCATGATGACGGCGGATGCAGGATTGGGTCGCACCTCGGCCAGATGCTGGTGCAGTTCGGCGTCTGCCCCGGCGGCGAGCCGGGCCCACGGATCGTGTTGCATGAAACTTTGCGAATGGCGAAACGCGGCGGCCAGCCGTGCCACCGACCCGGCATCTTCGAACAGCGCCGCCTTGACCGTTTCCAGCCCGACCCGTTCAATCCACGGCGCGGTGCGTTCCAGATAATAGGCCTGTTCGCGGTAAAGCTGGATGAATGCGGTGCACACCTCCAACACCTCGGCCTCGGTAACGACTTTGCACAACAGGTCGGTGCCGCGCAGCTTGATCCCGCCATTGCCGCCTACGACTTCCAGAAGAAGCTGCAGGCCCACAAGCTGGTCCCGTCCATGTCAGGCAAGGGCAACTGCTATGACAATGCAGCGGTCGAGACGTTCTTCAAAAGTCTGAAGGCCGAAGTGCTCTGGCGCCAGAATTGGCCAACCCGCCGCCAGGCCGAGACCGCCATCTTTCAGTACATCAACGGCTTCTACAATCCGCGTAGGCGCCATTCATATCTGGGCGGCATCAGCCCGCTCGCATTCGAAGCCAAGGTGGCATAGTGAAATAGGTGACCGGCACAAAACCGTCACAAGTCCAATGAGGTTGGTCGCCACCGCGTGCGACGCTTGATGGCCAAGATGGGTCTTGCGGCGATTTATCAGCGCCCACGGACCAGCGATCCGCACCCGGAGCACCGGATCTACCCGTATTTGCTGCGTAAATTGGCGATCACGCGGCCTAACCACGTCTGGTGTACCGACATTACGTACCTGCCCATGCGGCGGGGATTTCTCTATTTGGTCGCGATCATGGACTGGGCCACCCGCAAAGTTCTAGCCTGGCGGGTGTCGAATACGATGGATGTCGGCTTTTGCGTGGAGGCACTGAAGGAGGCCCTAGCACGCTACGGCAAGCCAGAGATTTTCAACACCGATCAAGGCAGTCAATTCACCGGTTTCGCGTTTACAGGCGTACTGCAGGCCGCCAATATCAAGATCAGCATGGATGGTCGTGGCCGCTGGATGGACAACGTCTTCATCGAGCGGCTGTGGCGATCGCTCAAGTACGAGTGCGTCTACCTGAACGATTTCGAGACCGGCTCCGACCTGCGCAACGGGGTGGGTCGATGGTTTGATTATTACAACAACCACCGTCCACATTCGACCCTTGCGGGACGAACCCCTACCGAGGCATATGAGCAAATCGATTTTTCAGATCAGGTGGGGCATGCCCCACCTGATCTGAAAACCAAACTGGCGGCGTAACATCAGGCTGGAGAGCTTATTTCAGCCGCCAACCTGTCGGAAATACCGGGCCACTTCACAGGCCCTTGCGAAAGGTGCCGATGCGCTTGCCGTCCTCGCCAGCGAACACGGCGTCGTCATCAGTCGGCTCAACGCCTTGCGCTTCGATCCAGAGTTGCCAGAGCATGTCGAACCACGGGATGCAGCCTTGCTGCGGGATAAATTCACGCGACTTGCCCTTGCCATGTGCGCGGATGGTGATGTCGCGCTCGCCAATCGGGCGCTGGCGTGTTTCGCGATAGCCGCGAAGATTTCCCCAACACAAACGCTTGAGTTCGGTTGGGCGCATCCCGGTGAACACGGCGATCATCATGAAGCAATGCAGAACCGTTCGGTCGCGGCGAACGTGGCCATTCACATCGGTATCGGCCAAACGCTTGAGGCTGATTTCGCTGAGGCGCTGGAATTCTTCGTAATCGAAGCTGGGCCGGGCAGAGGGTGGCACCTTCGGCGCATCAACTTCCGGGATCGAGCTTTGCTTGATGTGCCCCCAACGAGCGGCTTGTCGGAAGAGCTGGCGCAGTACGACGGCTTCGCTGCGCTGGCTGCTGAGGCTGGACAGGCGGCGCATGTCACCGACCGGGCGGCGGAGCATTTTGCCGCCGCGCTTGTATTCGATGAACTGGATGTCCTTGCCGGGGCCGGTGGTCCAGTACGATTTGCGCCACTCCTGATAGCGATAAACATCCTTATCCGTGATCGCATCGACGGGTCGGTTGCCGAAGAAGGGGATGAAGTAGCGCCGGATCAACGCCGGGAAGCGTTGTCCTTGATCCTTGGTGCGCTCGCCGCGTTCGGCCTCGCGCTCAACCTGTTCGATAAATTCCTCGGCTACCTGCGCGAAGTTTTTGCCGACGGCAGTGATGCCCTGCTTTGCCCGATAGTTCGCTTCGAACCACTGTTCCTGGGCTTTGCGTCGGGCCTGCGCCTCGTCGTCGGTGGCGAGGCTCAGTCTGATCTGGCCTTGCCCCTTGACGCTGAACCTGACCCACCATTTGGCGCTGCCAGCGCGCTTAAACAGTTGGAAAGGCTCGTTTGCCGCTGATGCGGTCGCATTCATGCTGCTTGCATACCCCTAAACTTCGTCGCGCACCCAGCGTCTACGGGGTGCCCGGTCAGTGCTAGAAATGTGCTAAACCGGGTAGCAGCGCTGCATCGATAAATCGTTAAGCTCATGAAAGCCTTGGGACAGCGTAGCGCGACTGAGCTAGCACTGTGCTAGCTTGTTTCCAGAGCTGCTAGGGGTCAACCGAAGAATTAAACCATTGTTTCTATTGAAGAAAAATGGTGCCCGGGGACGGGATCGAACCGCCGACACCGTGATTTTCAGTCACGTGCTCTACCAACTGAGCTACCCGGGCATTTGCGCGTCCGTGCCATGTAAGGCGCGGTCCGTGCGGTTGGTCGCGCGCCTATGGCGAAGGCGGGGCGGCTTGGCAAGCGGGAATCAGCCAGTCATCATCAGCTAGTCATCATCAGCTAGTCATCATTAGCTAGTCATCATTCTGGCCGCGATCATGCAGCCCCTCTATCGCATCCGGATCGCCCATCGGATCCGGGGCGGGGCCGGGCAGGGCATAGCCGCCGTCCAGCCATTGCAGCAGGTCGCGGTCGCGGCAGCGGGTGGAGCAGAAGGGGGTGTGTTCCGCAAGGCGCGGTTTGCCGCAGATCGGGCAGGTTCTGGTGGCTCGGGTCATGGGGCGATGGCCTGCGCGAATCCGCCGTTCAGCGCAAGGGTGGCATCATCCCGCCAGCGCAAAATCCGCCCCGTGCGACGGGCCAGATCGGCCTCCCACTCGGGCCGGATGGCGGCGCGGACGGCGGGCGGCGCGGTGAGTAGCAGCACACCCGCCTCGCCAACCCCTTCGGCGCGGCGCAACAGGGCGCGGGCGGCGGCGGCTTCGCGGTTGGCCCGGATGCGCGCGGGCAGCGACGGCCCGGTTTGCCGCGCCACGATCTGCACCAGGCCAAAGCCGTTCATCGCGGTGCGCTCGTGGGGAAAATGGGCCAAAGCTTTCGCCAATGCCTCATCCACCGCGCGGCGGTCGGCCTTGTCGGCAAGGGTGGGAAAGTCGATGGCGATGGGGCCGGAAAGGTCCATCCGGCCAATCGTCAGGGCCAGCGCCGGCACAGCGGCAAGGGTCAAGGCGCGGGGGGGCAGGGTGCCGTCGATATCGATGACCACCATGCCGGGCGTGGGGCTGACGATCAGCCCGCCGCCGGAAAAACCTGTGGTGCCATCCCATGCCTCGGCAAAGACATCGTCCCACAGGCCGGGGGCAAAGCGCCGCACCACCCGCGCCGGAATATTGCGGGCAAGGCCAGCGGTCCGCAGCTGCCGGGCGAGGGACGGGGCGGGGCACGGCGCCTCCTTTGTGGGGCGGCAATGGGCCAGCTTGTTGCGGGCCGGGCCATGGGCGCCGCCTTCGCGAATCGCCGAGCGGGTGACGATGACGCGCAGCGGTGCCCCCTCGCTGGCGTCGCGGGGCAGGCTGTCGACCAGCGCCTCCTCGCCAGAGGCAAAGCGCATGGTGCCGCGCGTAGCCCCGGCGGCGCGGGAGATGAGGCGCGCGTCCTCGACCTGCCCCGCACTCAGGCCGCCGGGCCAGTCGAGCCGGGCGGCAATCGCCTCGCCATGGTGGATCAACAGGGCGCGATCCTCGCCGATGCCCTCCTCGATCTGCCATTCAAATCCAGGGGGCGGGCCGGTGGGCGGGCCAAAGGGCGGGCCAAAGGGCGGGCCAAGGGGCAGGGAATCGGGCGGGGCGGGATCAGCCAAGCGGCAGGCCCGAGGCGCGCAGCAGGGCGCGGGTTTCAAACAGGGGCAGGCCCATGACGCCGGAATGGCTGCCGGAGATGAAGCGGACCAGCGCCTCGGCCCTGCCCTGAATGGCATAGCCACCGGCCTTGCCCAGCCCCTCGCCGCTGGCGACATAGGTGGCGATTTCCTCGGCCGAGAGCGGCTTGAACGCGACGATCGTTTCGCTCACCCGGCTGCGCAGCTGTCCGGTGGCATCAATGGTGGCCACCGCCGAAATGCAGCAGTGGCGGCGCCCGGAAAGCTGGCTGACCATGGCCGCGACATCGGCCTCGCTCTCGGCCTTGGCGAGAATGCGGCGGCCCAGCGCCACGGTGGTATCGCCCGCCAGCACCACTTCGCCCGGGGCCCGATCCACCGCCCGCGCCTTTTCTTCGGCCAGCCGCAGGGCATAGGCGCGTGGCACCTCGCGCGGGAGCGGGGTCTCGTCGATATCGGGGCTGGCGACGCGATGGGGAACAAGCCCCAGACGGGCGAGCAATTCGGCCCGGCGGGGCGAGGATGAGGCCAGAACCAGAAGCGGCACCAGCAGGGGGGTAGGTGCCTCTGGTGCGGTCATCCAAACTGGCCCATCAACCGAATTGTCCCATCACCCAAATTGTCCGGGCCCGCCGCGACCGGGCATGAAGCGATAGGTGATGCGGCCCTTGGTCAGGTCGTAGGGGGTCAGCTCCACGAGGACTTCATCGCCCACCAGCACGCGGATGCGATTCTTGCGCATCTTGCCGGCAGTGTGGCCGAGGATCTCGTGATCATTCTCCAGCCGCACGCGAAACATCGCGTTGGGCAGGAGTTCGACCACCGTGCCGCGCATCTCTAGCAGTTCTTCTTTTGCCATTCCGCCTGTTCGGTTCTTTGCCAGTTAAGTGGGAGGCCAGTAACTGGGGGGCCAAAATATGGGTTTCGCGGGAGGCCCATAGCGGGCGATCGCGAAAAAGGAAAGACTTGGCGTAATCGCCGCGATGCGCCATGCACTTTGGCGTTTTCGTCCCGAGGCTGTCATGCGCCGGCGACAAAATGTTACCCGTGCCGGGATTGCCACGGAGCGCGGCCTGCGCCACGGCGGGGCACCAAGTCCTGAAAAGGTTTCCCATGACCCGTCGATTGAATGCCAAGTCGAAACTGTGCGGATTTGCTTCGTATCTGGCGTTGGTCTGCGCGTCGGGTGTTGGTCTGGGGGCGATTACGGCTCCGGTGCTGGCCGGCTCGGTGGCGGTGAATGCGGCGGCGGCGGATGCGGGGGCGGCAATGGCTGCGGTCCCGCCATCGGCGGCTGACGAGGCCGATGCCATTGCGCGGGCGGAGCGTGGCACCGGGCCGGAGATCGTCGTTCATGGCGACAGGATGCCGGGGCAGGTGCAGGCGGCGCAGGCGCCGGTCACCACCTTTGAAGAGGCCGATATCGGCGCTTACGGCGTCAGTTCCGTTGCCGATCTGCTTGCCGCCATCGCGCCGGAAATCAACAGCGGCCGGGGACGGGGCGGTTCCATGCCGGTCATTCTGGTCAATGGCCAGCGGATCGCCTCTTTCCGCGAATTGCGCGACTATCCGCCCGAATCGATCAGCAAGGTGGAGGTGCTGCCGGAGGAGGTGGCGCTGAAATATGGCTATTCGCCCGACCAGCGGGTGGTGAATTTCATTCTGAAAAACAACTTCAACAGCCGCTCCATCGAGGTGGAGGGTTCCATGCCCGATCGTGGTGGTACCGATACCGAGAAGGTGGAGGCGCGCTATCTGCGGATCATGAAGACCCGCCGCTTCAGCCTCGATCTCAAGGCCGACCGCACCAGCCCGCTCACCGAGGCGCGGCGCCATGTGACGCAGCTTTCCGGCACCGAGCCGGGCGTGGCGAGTGACCCCGACCCCGCCGCCTATCGCACGCTGGTCGCGCGTGCCGCCGATTATTCCGGCAATGCCACGCTGACCATGCCGGTGGGCCATGGCGTCGCGCCCGGCACGCTGACGGTCAACGCCGCCGCCTCGCGCGCCGATGGCAACAGCCTCGAAGGGTTGAACACCGTCACCCTGACCGATCCGTCCAACGTATCCATGGTGCGGACCTTGCCGGGCGGGCTCACCCGCTTTACCCGCACCGACACCGTGCAGGGCGGGGCCGCGCTGAACCAGCCGCTGGGCCTGTGGCAATTGGCCGCGACGGTGGATGGCAACCATTCCTTTGTGCTTACCGAGAGCGCCAACCGGGCCGATACCTCCGGGCTGGCAAGTGCCGCGGCCAGTGGTGCGCTGGCCATCGATGGCCAGCTGCCCGCGCTGGCGCCCGCCGGAATTGTGCATGCCGTAACCGATGCCAACAGCCTGACCAGCCTTGTCACGCTGATCGGCCATCCGATTCGCCTGCCGGCGGGCGAAAGCTCGCTGACGGTGAAGGCGGGGTTCGCCTGGAGCAACCAGACCGGCGCCACCTCGCAGTTGGGTGTGGGCCCTGCCGGTATCCCCGTGCCGAGCCTGAAGCGCGGCGATGCCTCCGTGGGGGTCAATGTCGTGCTGCCCATCACCAGCCGCAAGGAGGTGTTTGGCGCTGCCTTGGGCGATATCACCCTCGATCTCAGCCTCGGGGGCGACCAGCTCTCCGATTTCGGCTGGCTGACCAACTGGAGCGCGGGTTTAACCTGGGACCCAACGCCAAAGCTGAGCCTGCAGGGCAGTTTCATCACCAGCGAGGCCGCGCCCAGTTTTATCAATCTGGGCGATCCGCAGCTGTTCAACTATAACCAGCCGGTATTCGATTTCACCACCGGCAAGACCGAACTTGTGACGATGATCACCGGCGGCAATCCGGCGCTGCACGCCACGCGCGAGCACGACATCAAGCTGGGGGTGAACTGGACGCTGCCGTTTCTGGCCAATTCCAACCTGATCGCGGAATATTTCGACAATCGTTCGGACAATGTCTCCTCGGGCTTTCCCTTGCTGACCCCGGCGATCGAGGCGGCATTTCCCGGGCGGGTGACGCGCGGCAGCGACGGGGCGATCATCAGCATTGACGAGCGGCCGGTCAATCTGGCCAGCCAGCACGAGACGCGGCTGCGCTGGGGTTTCAACCTGTTTGGCACCCTTGGCCAGCCCCTGCCGCCCGGTGCGGGCCGCTATGGGGCGATGTATGCGGCTGTTGGTGGAATGAAAGGGGCGCGCGCCAAGGCCCCTCCGGGTCGCCCCGGTGCCCCATCGGGTGGGCAGGGCAGGGGTGGAAACTATCCCGGGCGCTGGAATCTGGCGATCTATCACACCGTGCAATTCGTTGACCGGGTGCTGGTGGCGCAGGGCGGGCCCAGCCTCGACCTGTTGCGCGGCGATGCCACCGGCGATACCGGCGGCGTGGCCCGGCAGAGCATCGAGGTGGATGGCGGCCTCTATTACAGCGGGCTGGGCCTGCGCCTTGGCGGCAGCTGGAGCGCGCCCACCCATGTGGACCCCATCGGCGCGACGGCGGCCGCGAATCTGCGCTTTGGCGCGCTGGCCAAGTTCAACCTGCGGGCCTTTGTCGATTTTGACCAGCGGCCATCGCTGGTGAAGGCGGCGCCGGTGCTCAAGGGCGCGCGGCTGACACTCAAGGCGAACAATCTGCTCGATTCCCGCCAGCGCGTGACCGATGGCACCGGTGCCACGCCGCAGGCCTATCAGCCCGACCTGCTCGATCCGCTGGGCCGGGTGTTGGCGCTGGAGCTGCGCAAGACCTTCTGAGGCTGGCCAGCTAGGGGGGCGGGGGAAGGCGGGGCTCGGTGTTTTCCCGCTTCCCCTTGGGGGCACACATCGCCTATCCCGCGCCGATGGCCCGCAAGCCCCCTTCTTCCGGAACTCCGCCAGCCCCCCCGGGCACCGCTGTGCCGCCGGTCAATCCGGTGCCCCCTGATCGCGCTTCGGACGAGCGGTTTCACGAGGACCGGGCCACATCCACCCTGCGCGGCAATTCCGCGCCGGATCTGGAACTGGGTGTTGCCGCCATCCGCGAGGTGCAGGCCACGCTGCCCCTGCGCCCCGGCGTCTATCGCATGCAGGACGCGCGGGGCGATGTGCTCTATGTTGGCAAGGCGCGGGCGCTGCGCAACCGGGTGGCGAATTACACCCAGGTGGAGCGGCTGCCGCCGAGGCTACAGCGCATGGTCAGCCAGTGCCGCTCGATGACCATCGTCACCACCAATTCAGAGGCCGAGGCGCTGCTGCTGGAGGCGCAGCTGATCAAGCGGTATCGCCCGCCCTACAATGTGCTGCTGCGCGATGACAAAAGCTTCCCCTTCATCCTGCTGCGCGATGATGCCGCCTTTCCCCGGTTGATGAAACATCGCGGGGCGCGGCGGGAGCGGGGCAATTATTATGGCCCCTTTGCCAGCGCGGGCAGCGTGAACACCACCATCAACGCGTTACAAAAGCTCTTCCTGCTGCGCAGTTGCACCGACAGTTTCATGAGCCGCCGGGACCGCCCCTGCCTGCTTTATCAGATCAAGCGGTGTTCGGCCCCCTGCGTTGGGCGGATCGACGAGGGGGCCTATGGCGATCTGGTGCGGCAGGCGAAGGATTTTCTTGGCGGCAAATCGCAGAATGTGCAGCGCGAGATCGAGGGCGAGATGAGCGCCGCCGCCGAGGCTCTCGATTTCGAGCGCGCCGCCATGCTGCGTGACCGGCTGCGCGCGGCGACCTTCATTCAGGGCTCGCAGGCGATCAACGCGGAGGGGCTGCCCAATGGCGACATCTTCGCCATGGCCACGCAGGGCGGGCAGGTGGCGATCCAGGCCTTCTTTATCCGTGGTGGGCAGAACTGGGGCCACCGCGCCTTCTTCCCCAGCCATACGCAAGGTTTGATTGAGGGGGGGCTGGACGAGGGCGAGGTGCTGCAGGCCTTCCTCGCGCAATTCTATGAGGAGGTGCCGCCACCGCGCGTCATTCTGCTCGACCGCGACCTGCCCGAGGCGGAGCTGCTGGCCGAGGCGCTGAAGGAGGGGGCCAATAATACCGGGGGCGGCAAGGTCGAGATCCTGTGCCCGCAGCGGGGAGAGCGCAAACGCCTCGTCGAGCAGGCCAGCCGCAACGCCACCGAGGCGCTGGAGCGGCGGCTTGCCGAATCCGGCACCAAGGCGCGGACCCTGCGCGACCTTGCCGAGTTCCTCGAACTGGCGGAAGTGCCGCAGCGGATCGAGATTTACGACAACTCGCATATTCAGGGGGCCCATGCGCTGGGCGCGATGGTGGTGGCCGGGCCGGAGGGCTTTGTGAAAGGCCAATATCGCAAGTGGAACATCAGGCAGGCCGACACCAATGACGACTTCGCCATGATGCGCGAGGTGATGACCCGCCGCTTCGGCAGATTGTTGAACGAGGGCGCCGTGGAGGATGACCCCGAGCGCGGCGCCTCGGGGAAAGAGGGGCAAGGCAAGGATGGCGCCGTCTGGCCCGACCTCGTCCTCATCGATGGCGGCAAGGGTCAGATCAGCGCGGTGATGGCGGCGCTGGAGGAGATCGGCGTCGAGGACCTGGCCGTGGTCGGCATCGCCAAGGGACCGCACCATGGCCGCGAGGGGCGCGAGATATTCCACTTCCCCGATGGGCGCGAGAAGAGCCTGCCGACCAATTCGCCCGTGCTGTTCTACCTCCAGCGCCTGCGCGACGAGGTGCACCGCTTCGCCATCGGCGCCCACCGCGACAAGCGCAGCCGCGCCATCACCGCCTCGCCGCTCGACGAGATCCCCGGCGTGGGCCCGGCGCGCAAACGGGCGCTGCTGCTGCATTTCGGCACCGCCAGCCGGGTGCGCGCCGCCTCGCTGGAGGATCTGGCGCGTACCCCCGGGGTGAGCGAGGCGGTGGCGCGGGCGGTGTATGATTTTTATCATCCGGGGGGGTGAGCGGGGAAGGTGAAGGGATAGGTGCGAGGGGGTTACCCCCTCGCGCTC
>CAIWFP010000042.1 GCA_903911985.1 uncultured Sphingomonadales bacterium | reverse complement strand
TATCCAGCGGCGGCAGCCAGCCGCCCCAGAACAGCGTGGCGTTGAGCGCGCACATCAAGAGCACGTTGGCATATTCGCCCAGCCAATAGAGCGCGAAGGCCATCGAGGAGTATTCGGTCTGATAGCCCGCAACGAGCTCGCTTTCCGCCTCGGTCAGGTCGAACGGCGCGCGCGCGGTTTCGGCAAGGCTCGAGATCAGGAACATCACCCAGACCGGGAACAGCAGCGGGTTCGCCACGAAGCCGTTGATGATCCACACATGCGACCGCTGCGCCTCGACAATGCCGTGCAGGTTGAACGTCCCCGCCCACAGCACCACGCAGATCAGGATGAAGCCGATCGAGACCTCGTAAGAGATCATCTGCGCCGAGGCACGCATCGCCGAGAAGAACGGATATTTCGAGTTCGACGACCAGCCCGCGATAATCGTGCCGTAAACGCCCAGCGACGAGATCGCGAGGACATAGAGCAGCCCGACGTTGATATCGGCCAGAATCGCGCCGGAATTGAACGGGATCACCGCCCAGGCCAGCAGCGCGATGGTAAAGGTCAGGATCGGCGCAAGGACAAACAGGCCCTTGTTGGCCGCCGAAGGAACAATCGTCTCCTGCAGAAACACCTTCAACCCGTCGGCAAAGCTCTGCAGCACGCCCCAGGGGCCCACCACGTTCGGCCCCCGGCGCAGCGCCATCGCCGCCCAGATCTTGCGGTCGGCATAGATCACCATGGCCACGCCCAGCATCAGCGGCAGGGCAATCAGCAATATGCCAAGGATCGTCGAGAGACCCCAAGCCCAATCATGGGACAGGCCCCATTGCATGAACAACTGGAGCGGTGTGTGAGGAAACCAGGTCATACCGCCGCCCCCATAAGTTCCGGCGCGAATGTCTCACCATGCAGCAATTCCGCCGAGCAACGCTGCAAGGTCTCGCTCGCCCGGGCTATCGGGTTGGTGAGATAGAAATCCTTGATCGGATAGGCGATGGTGCCCTCCGCCGAACCGGTCGAGCCAGCAGGCAGCGCACCATAATCCGCCAGCCCTTCGACACCCAGCGCGGGCACAGCGGCAACCATCGCGGCGCGCAAGCCCTCGAAGCTGTCAAAGCCCACCGAAACACCCAGCGCATCGGCCAGAGCGCGGATAATAGTCCAGTCCTCGCGGGCATCGCCCGGCGCAAACACCGCCTTGTCGGCAAATTGCACGCGTCCCTCGGTGTTCACGAAAGTCCCCGCCTTCTCGGTGAAGGCGGCGGCGGGCAGGATGATGTCGGCAGCATGCGCAGCCCTATCACCATGATGGCCGATATAAACGACGATGCTGCCGGCAAATTTGGCGTAATCCACCTCATCCGCACCCAGCGACAGCAGCAGCTTCGGCTTGGCGGCCGCCACATCGGCAATGCCACCCTTCTGCGCATAGCCGAGCATCAACCCGCCCATGCGGCTTGCCGCCATATGCAGCACGTTAAAGCCGTTCCAGCGCGAGCCGTCCTCCAGCTCGCGCACCAGCTTCAGCTTTTCGGCCAGCGCCAGCAACGGCTCCAGGGCGCCCTTGGCAAGGCCAGCGCCGCCAAGGATAACCGCCGGACGCTTGGCGCCCTTCAGCGCGTCGAGCACCTTCTTGGGCAGCTTGTTCACCAGCGCGGCATCCTCGCCCAGGAACTCGGCGGCGTAAGTCGTCTCCCACTCCGGCCCGACGATGAACACCTTGGCGCCCTTCTTCACGGCCTTGCGGATGCGGGTATTCACCAGAGGCGCTTCCCAGCGCAGATGGCTGCCGACGATCAGAATGGCGTCAGCCGTCTCGATGCCCGCCAGCGTGGTGTTGAAATTCACCGCCGCAAGGTTCGAGCAATCATAAGCCAGCCCGGTCTGCCGCCCTTCCAGCAAGGACGAGCCCAGCGCGCCGAGCAGCGCCCTGGCGGCAAACATCGTCTCGGCATCCACCAGATCGCCGGCAATCGCGGCCACGCTGGCACCGGGGTTACCCTGGGCCACAGCGGCAATGGCCTCGTCCCAGCTGGCCGCGACCAGCTTGCCGTCCCGGCGAATGAACACCTTGTCGAGGCGGCGCTTGGTCAGGCCATCAACCAGAAAACGACCCTTATCGGAGAGCCATTCCTCGTTCACATCATCGTTCACGCGCGGCAGAATGCGCAATACCTCGCGCCCGCGCGCATCGATGCGGATATTGGCGCCCACGGCATCCGAGACATCAATGCCCAGCGTCTTCTTCAGCTCCCACGGCCGCGCCTCAAACGCATAGGGCCGCGAGGTGAGCGCGCCCACCGGGCACAGGTCGATCACATTGGCGGAAAGCTCATGCTTGGCGGCATGCTCAAGGTAAGTGGTGATCTGGGTATTCTCGCCGCGATAGAGCGCGCCGATCTCGTCGACCCCGGCGATCTCCTCGCTGAAGCGAACGCAACGCGTGCAATGGATGCAGCGCGTCATCACCGTCTTGATCAGCGGCCCCATGTATTTCTCGGTCACGGCCCGCTTGTGCTCGTGATAGCGCGAGTTACCGCGCCCATAAGCCACGGACTGATCCTGCAGATCGCACTCGCCGCCCTGATCGCAAATCGGGCAATCGAGCGGATGGTTCACCAGCAGCATTTCCATCACGCCTTCGCGCGCCTTCTTCACCACCGCAGAATCGGTGATGATCTGCGGCGGACTGCCGTCCGGCCCCGGT
>CAIWFP010000041.1 GCA_903911985.1 uncultured Sphingomonadales bacterium | reverse complement strand
GTGAGGGCGAAGCCGATCGCCACCTTGTTGCTGCTGGAACCACCATTGGCGCCATGATCAGACCCAACCGGGCCGAAACTGTTGGCTTTAGGCATGAAGGTGAGCAGCAGCCGGGTTTCCTTGGGGCTCTCGGTGATGAGCTTGACCCCGATCAGGCTGGCGGGGGTGGGCGCCGGGCGCAAATCCTGTGCGCTGGCAACGCCGGGCAGCAGGCCGATAGTCAGACATAGCGCCAGCCAAAATGCCAAAGCCCCGCCGATGCGCGCCAGCCAGCCCCCGGGCTCATGGCCGGAACTCGGGCGAGGCTTGGCAGCTTGTGTGGGGCTTGTCATGGCTTGTGGGTAATGCCCCCGGCCCCCGCTGGCAACGGCGAACCCCTGCAAATCTTGGCCACGCGTATCTGCCTGCCGGCCAAGGTATCGGCGCAAATCAGAAGGCGCCGGTTCCCGAGGGCGTGCCATTGCCGGTTGGCCCATCATAACCCGTGCCCGCCACGCAGAAATAGGTGCCGCCGCATGTGCCATTGTTGCCGCTGGTCACGTCATAGAGCGCGGCGAGCGAGACCCATATTTTGGATGCCGCATTGGGTTTTGCGCCAAGCGCGGCGTACATTCCGGCAATCAGCGGCGCACCCACGCTGGTGCCGCCAAACACCATCCAGCCCGACAAATTGTGGCTGCCAACCGGGCCATAGACCGCAACCCCGGTATAGGGATCGCCAACGGCCGCGATATCGGCCTCCATGCGCATGGCGCACAACTTGTCGGTCTGCCAGACCGGTTTGTTGAAGACGGAACTGCAGCCGCTGCCGGATCCGTTCCATACGGTCTCGGTCCACCCGCGCGAATTGCTTGCTGGCGAGAGCGTTGTGCCCCCGACCGCAATCACACCGGGCGCGGTGGCGGGAAAGCTGGCGCCATAGCCCGCGTCGCCGGAACTGGCCGTTATGGCGACACCCGGGTGGCTATAAGCGGCGGCGTATTTCTGAACGCCGCTTTCATCGCCACCATAGGAATTGGATACGACAATGGCTCCCTTGGCCACCGCCGTGTTGACCGCGGTCGCGAGCGAGCCATTGTCGGCGCTGCTCGCCTGAACCAGCAATATCCGGCAATTGGGGCACATGGCGCTGACCATGTCGAGGTCTAGGGCCTGCTCCTGCGCCCAGCCCACATCAAGTTTCGGCAATCGCGAGCCACCATTTTGGTCGACCACATTGAAACAGCCACTCTGGTGCGTGCAGGGCGGAAGCCCATATTGACGCCGATAAACCGCCAGATCGGCCTCGGCGCCAGGATAGCCATAGGAATCCACCACGGCGATAATCGTGGAACTGCTGCCGGTGGCGGTAAACTTGTATGCGCTGCGAAAGTCGGTGGGGCCATAGCCCGATTGGGCGCTGGTTTTGGCCGGAAAAACCTGCCCGGCGAAAATGCGCCCCTGACTATCGGTGCGCACGCGGGCAAGGCAATGCGCCACGCCGGGCCCCGTATTATGCACGCATACCGCCTGATGAAAGGCAACGCCGCCACCGGCATGGCGCTCCATCACCACGGGCTCTCTCGCATGGACCTGAGACGCCCCCAACAGGGACAAGCCAAGCGTGAAACCCAGAAATTTGGCCAGCATTTGCCGCTCTCCATAGTGCAACAACAGACATAGCCCGGAAAGCTGAACGCAAGATTGCCGAACAGGCCCCACGGTTAGGGGCGAACCCCAAAGCACCGCATAAAGCTGTGTGGTTGCTACCCTAACACCGTCCATGGCGGTTTGCGAGCCTGCCGCGCGGCTGCATCCGCGCTGAGCGGCCCTCGGGATTTCGGTCAACACAATCGGCGCACGGCGCCATCGGCGGCGACCCGGATCGGGTTTGCCGGGCGGAGGGATTTTTATTTGCCGAATACTGCCCTATTGCGAGAAAATGCTTGAATGAGGGAATCGAGTATGATTCTGTGTCTTTCATGAACAGCCGTCAGTCATCATCTTTTCCTGTGGGTCCATCCCGGTCGGTGCTGTCTCGCGAGGCGCGGCGGCAGGGGTTGATGCTGCTCCTGTTATTGGTGCTGAGCGGCTGGGCGATCATGGGGCCAAGCGGGCTGGTGGCATGGGGCGAAAATCACCAATTGCTCATGGAACGGCAGCAGCAACTCGCCCGGCTCTCGGCCCAGCGCGACGAGTTGAAGAACCGGGTTGGCCTGCTCGACCCCGCCCATGCCGATCCTGACCTCAGTGGCGAGCTGCTGCGCAGCAATCTCAACGTCATCCACCCCGACGAAATGGTGCTGCAAATCCACCACTGAGCCATTGCATCGGCCACGCCGCGATAAGATTTTTGCAAAATTCGTATGCGGCGGATTTACGTTGCAGCACTTGCTCCTATAGACCGCCACGGTAGCTTGCCATTTTAAGGAAGTTGTCTTGGCCAAGTCCGGCAAAACCAGCGATACACCCACCCCCGCAGCGTCAGCCGCCCCGGCGGACGACGCGCCGCTCCGCGCGCTTCAGGAGGCCTATCAGGCCGCGCCGCTTTTTGCCGCCAGCGACGATCAGCTGCTGCGTTTTTACGAACAGATGGTGATGATCCGCCGCTTCGAGGAACGGGCCGGGCAATTGTATGGGCTGGGGCTGATCGGCGGTTTCTGTCACCTCTACATCGGGCAGGAAGCGGTGGCCGTCGGCCTGCAATCCGCGCTGGTCCCGGCGAAAGACAGCGTCATCACCGGCTATCGCGATCATGGCCACATGCTGGCCTATGGCATTGATCCCAAGGTGATCATGGCCGAGCTGACCGGCCGCGCGGCCGGCATCAGCCACGGCAAGGGCGGCTCGATGCATATGTTCAGCACCGAGCACAAGTTTTACGGCGGGCATGGCATTGTCGGCGCGCAGGTGTCGCTGGGCACAGGGCTGGCCTTTGCCCACAAATATCGCGGCGATGGCGGGGTTTGCGTGGCCTATTTCGGCGATGGCGCGGCCAATCAGGGGCAGGTCTACGAAAGCTTCAACATGGCCGCCCTGTGGAAGCTGCCGATCATCTATGTCATCGAGAACAACCAGTATGCCATGGGTACGGCGGTAAAGCGGTCCTCGGCGGAAACCCATTTCTATCGGCGGGGCACGGCCTTCCGCATTCCCGGCATGTATGTGGACGGGATGGATGTTCTGGCCGTGCGCCAGGCGGCGGAACAGGCGCTGGAGTTTGTCCGCGCAGGCAACGGGCCGGTGCTGATGGAGCTGAACACCTATCGCTATCGCGGCCATTCCATGTCGGACCCGGCCAAATACCGCAGCCGCGAGGAAGTGCAGGAAAAGCGCGACCACCACGATCCGATCGACCACGCCAAGGCCGAACTGCTGGCGCGCGGGCTGAGCGAGGAGAAGGTCAAGGACATCGACAAGCGCATCCGCGCCATCGTCTCCGAATCGGCCGACTTTGCCGAGAACACGCCAGAACCGGCGCTGGATGAGCTGTATACGGATGTGCTGGTGGAGAGTTACTGATGTCGGTGGAACTGAAAATGCCGGCCCTCTCGCCCACGATGGAAGAGGGCAAGCTGGCCAGGTGGCTGGTGAATGTGGGCGATGTGGTCAAATCGGGCGACATTCTCGCCGAGATCGAGACCGACAAGGCCACCATGGAGTTTGAAGCCGTTGACGAGGGCACCATTGCCTCGATCGCGGTTCCCGCTGGCACCGAGGGGGTAAAGGTCGGCACAGTCATCGCCATGATCGATGATGGCAGCGAGGCCGCTCCCAAGGCCAAATCCGCCGCCGCGCCAGCGCCTGCTCCCGCGACCACCGTCGCCGCGCCAGAAAAGCCCGCGCCAGCTGCCAAACCGGTCGAGGCCCCGCTGCCAGCTGGCACCAACATGAAGATGTCCACCGTGCGCGAGGCCCTGCGCGATGCCATGGCCGAGGAAATGCGCCGCGATAGCCGCGTTTTTGTCATGGGTGAGGAAGTCGCCGAGTACCACGGCGCCTATAAGGTGACGCAAGGGTTGCTCGAGGAATTCGGGCCGCAGCGGGTGATCGACACGCCGATTACCGAATATGGCTTTGCCGGTATTGGCACCGGCGCGGCGATGGGCGGCCTTCGCCCTGTCATCGAGTTCATGACCTTTAACTTCGCGATGCAGGCGATTGATCATATTATCAATTCCGCTGCCAAAACGAACTACATGTCCGGCGGGCAGATGCGCTGCCCCATCGTGTTTCGCGGCCCCAATGGCGCGGCGCATCGCGTCGGCGCGCAGCACAGCCAGAACTACGCCTCGTGGTATGCGCAGGTGCCCGGGCTGGTGGTCATCGCCCCCTATGATGCCGCCGATGCCAAGGGCCTGCTCAAATCCGCCATCCGCAGCGAGGACCCGGTGGTGTTCCTCGAAAACGAGCTGATCTATGGCCGCAGCTTCGAGGCGCCGGAACTGGATGACCATGTTGTCCCCATCGGCAAGGCGCGGGTGATGCGTGAGGGCCGCGACGTCACCATCGTGTCCTATTCCATCGGCGTCGGGCTGGCGCTGGAGGCGGCGGAGGTGCTCGCGGCCGAAGGCATCGAAGCCGAGGTGCTCGACCTGCGCACCCTGCGCCCGTTGGATACCGAGGCGGTGCTGACCAGCCTCGCCAAAACCAACCGTCTGGTGGTGGCCGAAGAAGGCTGGCCGACCTGCTCCATTGCCTCGGAGATCGTCGCCCTTTGCATGGAGCAAGGGTTCGATGATCTCGACGCGCCGGTGCTGCGCGTATGCAACGAGGATGTGCCGCTGCCCTATGCCGCCAATCTCGAAAAGGTCGCGCTGATTGATGCGGGGCGGATCGTCGCGGCGGTGAAGAAGGTTTGCCACCGCTGAATTGCTCCACGAATGGCCCGCCCACTTCGGCTGGATGAAAAGGGGTGCTCTTGCCAATGGCGGGGGCGCCCCTTTCCGCATTGGCCGGGCGCTGATAGGCAGCGGCGCATGATCACCCAAACTTACCTCTATCTGCTCGACGGCATTCCTCCCACGCATCGCCTTGCGCTGGCCTATGCGCCGGCTTCCTCGCGCGCGCAGTGGCTGGCTCTATTCGCGCTGGATGCAAGGCTGGCGGGCGTGGTGCGGGCCGCGCGCGAGCCGGTGCTGGGTCAGTTGCGTCTGGCATGGTGGCGCGAAAGGCTGGTCGACCAATCCCTGCCGCGCGGCGAGCCGCTGTTGTCGCTGCTACAGGGCTGGGGTGAGCATCGCTCGGCGCTGGTGGCTTTGGTCGATGGCTGGGAGGCCATGTTGGGCGAGGCGCCATTGGGCGAGAGCGCGTTGTCGGCTCTGGCCGAGGGCAGGGCGGGTGCTGTGGCGGCGCTGGCGCGGGCTTGTGGAGCGGGGGACGATGCCAAAGAGGCGGGCCGGTTGGCGCTTGGCTGGGCCCTCGGCGATTTGGCCACCCATGTCTCGCATTCCGATGAGCGGAGCGCGGCGCTGGCATTGCTGGAAGCGCAGCCCTGGAAACCCGTGCGCCTCGCGCGAAGCCTGCGTCCGCTTGTCGTGCTGCATGGGCTGGGCATACGCCATAGCGCGGGCGCGCAACCTTCTGGAATTGGCGCATTATTGAGCGCTATCCGGCTTGGCATTTTCGGGCGCTAGGCTAAGCTGCCCCGGCAAATGGACGGGGGATCCTATGAACCGGATTGTCGTGGGTGCGGTGGCGGCGTTGCTGTTGGTGGCGGCGGGAATCTTCTGGTGGCAGGGCCGGGCGGAGGTGGCGCGCGGGGTGCTGCCGCCCGATATTTCGGCTAGCGGCGCGGGCGATGGCACTATCGCCCTGCCCATCGCCGACCCCAACCACGGGCGCGGCGGCGGCCTGCCCGGCGGCGGCAAGGTGACGCTCTCCGACGAGCAGAAGCGATTCAACCGCTATGACCGCAACCGCGACGGCAAGATCAGCCGCAACGAAATGCTCTCCACCCGGGTGAAGGCTTTCCAGAAACTGGATACCAACCACGACAATCTGCTGAGCTTCGAGGAATGGGCCGTCAAAACCTCCGACCGGTTCCGCGACTTTGATGGCAATGGCGATGGCATCATAACCCGGGCCGAATTTGACGCCTGGCAGGCGGCGCACCCCAAAAAGCCGAAAAAGCCGGGATGCGCCAGGGATGAGCCTGCGCCAGACAAGGGCAAGGGGGCAAAAGGGCGAGGCGGGGCACCCAAGGAGGATGACGGGGAAGGCGGCGAGAACTGATCCCACCCCGCCTCAGGCAGGAACGGTTGGCAACCACACGGCCAGATCAGCCTTGGCGCGGCTGGTATAGGCCTCCTTGCGGATCTTTTTCTTCACATCGTCGAGCGTTGGAAACAGGCCGAAATTGATGTTCATCGGCTGGAAGGTTTCGGCCTCGGCATCCCCGGTGATATGCGCCAGCAGCCCGCCAAGCGCGGTGGTGCGCGGCGGGGCGGTCCAACCGCTGCCGGTGAACTCGGCGGCGGCCATCATCCCCGCCAGCAGGCCGACCGAGGCGCTTTCCACATAGCCCTCGCAGCCGGTTATCTGCCCGGCAAAACGGATATGGGGGGCCGATTTTAACCGCAATTGCCGGTCCAGCAGAGTGGGCGAATTGAGGAAAGTGTTGCGGTGCAAGCCGCCAAGCCGGGCAAACTCTGCGTTTTCGAGGCCGGGAATGGTGCGGAACAGCCGAACCTGTTCCGCGTGTTTCAGCTTGGTCTGAAAGCCGACCATGTTCCACAGCGTGCCCAGCTTGTTATCCTGCCGCAGTTGCACCACCGCATAGGGCCAGCGCCCGTTGGGATACTCTGGGGAAATACTTCGCGGATTGTCCAGCCCCACCGGCTTCATCGGGCCAAAGCGCAGGGTCTCGGCGCCCCGCTCGGCCATGACCTCGATCGGCATGCAGCCGTTGAAATAGGGGGTGTTGGCCTCCCATTCCTTGAAGCTGGTTTTGTCGCCATCCAGCAGGCCCTGCACGAAGGCGGCGTATTGCTCGCGGTCCATCGGGCAGTTGATGTAATCGCGCCCGTCGCCGCCCATGGCGATGCTGGCCTCCGCGCCCTTGTCCCAGCGAGAGGCCATCCAGGCGATATCCATGTTGATGCTGTCGCGGTGAACGATGGGGGCGATGGCGTCGAAAAAGGCGAGGCTGTCGGCGCCGGTGGCCGCGCCGATACTGCCCGCCAGTGCTTCGGCGGTGAGCGGGCCGGTGGCAATGATCGTCAAACCCGCCGACGGGAGCTGGTCTACGCGCTCGCGCACGAGTGTGAGAGTCGGCTGGCTGGTCAGCGCCGCCTCGATATGGGCGGAAAAGACATCGCGATCCACCGCCAGCGCGCTGCCTGCCGGCACCCGCGCGGTATCGGCTGCCGCGATAATCAGCGAACCGCACGCCCTCATCTCGTGGTGCAGCAGGCCGACCGCACTCTTCTCGCTGTCGTCGGAACGCAGGCTATTGGAACAGACCAATTCCGCCAGCGCGTCGCCCTGATGCGCCGGTGATCGTTCGCCGCCACACTCGGCCGGGGCGCCGCGCATCTCGGATAGGCGCACCCTGACGCCGCGCCGCGCCAATTGCCACGCCGCTTCCGAGCCGGCCAGACCGCCGCCGATGATGTGAACGTCATGGTCCATCGGTGCGCGTTTTACGTGGGTGTCAGGCAAAGCTCAAGCCAGCGGTGGCAGCGCGGGAACACCCGGTGAGAGCCATTCCACCGGGCCATGTGCCAGCACCACAGAGAGCGGCAGCGGGGCATAGATATGCGGAAACTCCTCTTCCCCGCGCGAGACCTCCCAGCGGACCGCCCCGGGGGCGGTGACTTCCAGCGCGGTCAGATCGACAGCGGCGAGATGCAGATCACTCTGTCCGGCGAAATGTTTTGCCAGCGTGCCGGGCAGTTGAGCGGCGGTGGAGAGGTGGATGAAGCCATCGACCAGGTCCACCGGCGCACCGGCAAAGCCGCCCTTGGCGAGAAACTCCGCCATTTGCGGGGCGGTCAGAACTTTCCACGCGACGGCAGGCTTGGGCGTCGGCGCCGGTGTGTTGCTCATGCCTCGGCGGGGTCTGCGCCCGGCTCGTTTAAAGGCTCATCGTTTCCAGCATCGCCCTCACCATCCTCGGTGCCATCATCAGCGAGGCGCACAGCGCTGACGACATGCTCATTATC
>CAIWFP010000040.1 GCA_903911985.1 uncultured Sphingomonadales bacterium | reverse complement strand
GCCAGTACTACCTCACGCAGGGCTATGCCGATTTCCGCGTGGTGTCGGCCGTCGCCGAACTCACCCCGGACAAGCACGATTTCATCATCACCTATGTGGTGGAAGAGGGTAAGCGATACAAATTCGGCGATGTTGCCGTGACCAGCCAGCTGCGCGATCTGGATGGCGCTGTGCTGACCAAGCAGTTGCCGCTGAAAAAGGGCAGCTGGTATAATGCCAAGGCGGTCGAGGACACCATCGACAAGCTGAACGCCACCGCCGGCGGCTATGGCTATGCCTTTGCCGATGCGCGGCCGGTCTATCACCGCGACCCCAAGACGCTGACCATGGGCGTCAATTTCGAGATCGGCGAGGCGCCGCGCGTCTATGTCGAGCGGATCGACGTGAACGGCAACACGCTGACGCAGGACAAGGTTATCCGCCGCGAGTTCCGTCTGGCCGAGGGCGATGCCTTCAACGCCGCGCAGGTCAAGCGGTCGACCAACCGCATCAAGGGTCTGGGATATTTCCAGGAAAAGTTCGAGGTGGCCCAGAAGCCCGGCTCCGCGCGCGACCGCGTGGTGCTGGAGGCCAATGTCGAGGAAAAGCCCACCGGCGAGCTGCAGCTTTCGGCCGGCTATTCCAGCCTCGAAAGCTTCATCTTCCAGGCCTCTATCCAGCAGCACAATTTCCGTGGGCGCGGGCAGACCGTGGGCGTTTCGGGCTCGATGTCGCGCTATTCCAAGAGCGTGGATCTGAGCTTTACCGAGCCCTATCTGTTTGACCGCAACGTCAGCTTTGGTTTCGATATTTATCGGCGCGATTATAACAACCGCAACCTGCTGACCACCAGCAACACGCTGTATACGCAGGCCACCACCGGCATGCAGCTGCGGCTCGGCCTGCCGCTGACCGAATATGTCAGCCTCGTCGGGCGCTATACGGTCAACTATGACGATGTCTCGCTGAACAAGGGCAGCTATTACACGCAGAACGCGCAAGGCACCTATGAGTGCAACGTACTGCTCGCCGGGCGCTATCTGTGCGACGCGCAGGGCAAGCGGATCAGCTCGATTCTGGGCTCCTCGCTGATTTTCGAAAACCTCGACAACCGCCAGCACCCGACCAAGGGCAAGGTGGCCTCGGTTGGCGTGGATGTGGCCGGGCTTGGCGGCGATGTTGATTATGCCCGCCTGCGCTTCAATGCCGCCGAATACTGGCCGGTGGGCAAGGGTTTCATCTTCTCGTTGAGCGCCGAGGGTGGCGCGATCAAGGCGCTCAAGAAGCGCAACCTGCCCAATGAGGATGACGTTTTCCTGACCGACCGCTTCTACCTCGGCGAGCCGCAGATTCGCGGCTTTGACATTCGCGGCGTGGGGCCGCGCGTGACCCGCAAGCCGCTGGTGAACCCGAGCAATGGTGTGGGCGCGCTGATTCCCTCCACCGACAGGAACACATGGACCGATGATTCCATCGGTGGCGACTATTACTACATGGGCCGTGCCGAGCTGGAGATTCCGCTGGGTGCCGGCGCCAAGGACATGGGTATCCGCCCGTCGATCTTCATGGATACGGGCGCGGTGTGGGGCGTGGCCTCGCCAGCGTTGCAAACCTCGAACCTTGTTCAGGTTTTCGCCATTCGCGACGCGCAGGGCAACAAGCTCTACTCGCAGACGGCAAGCAACGGCACGGTGACCAGCGTTACCAACCCGATCAACCCGGTGACCAACCTGCCCAATACGCCGCAGCAGACCGCCGTGGCGCCGTTCCAGGAATTCTATTACGGCAATTCCATAAGCCCGCGCCTCGCGATCGGCTTTGGCATGAACTGGAATTCGCCCTTCGGGCCGTTCCGTATCGATTTTGCAAAAGTCCTGCTGCATGAGCCGGGCGACAACACCAAAACCTTCACTTTCAACGTAGGAACCCAGTTCTGATGAAAAAGCTTCTCAAGCCGATCGTTATCGCCGCCGTGCTGGCCGCCGGTGCCTCGCCGCTCGCCGTGATGGCCAAGGCTGCCGCTCCCGCCGGCACTGCCGGGGTGAACGGGATCGCCTATGCCGATCTCAATGCGGCCGCGGGCAATTCCGCCGCCGCCAAGGGCGCGCAGGACAAGATCAAGTCGATCTATGCCGTCCAGTTCAGCGCCGCCGAGCAGCGTGGCAATGCCATCAAGGCACAGCGCGATCCTCTGGTCGACAAGTTCCAGCGCGACCGCGCCGCCAATGCGCCCGAAGCGACGCTGCAGCAGGAATATGTCGCCATCCAGAAGCTGGAAGCATCCGGCAAGCAGGAAATCGACAATATCATGGCGCCGGTGCAAATGGCCAATGCTTACGTCGTCGAGCAGATCAACGAGAAGCTGGCCGCCGCCGTGCGCGCCGCGATGGGCAAGAATGCCATCTCGCTGCTGCTCAACCCGCAGGCGGTTTATTCCTCGGTCTCCAGCGCCGCCTATGATCTGAGCCCGGCCATCGTGGTCGAGCTTGATGCCGTGCTGCCTTCCGTGCAGGTGCAGCCGCCCGCAGGATGGGTGCCCGCCGAAGTGCGCGCGCAGCAGGCCCAGCAGGCCGGTGGCCGTGGCGCCGCATCGCCCGACGGACGCTAAGCCGGGACTGGTCGGGGGCGATGAGTGAGGCACAGGAACCTGCGGTGGTGAACACCGATTACGACATCCGCAAGGTTCTTGCCGCCTTGCCGCATCGCTATCCGATGCTGCTGGTGGACCGGGTGGAATCGATCACGCTTGGCGAATCGATCCACGCGGTCAAGGCTGTCAGTTTTAACGAGAGCTTTTTTCAGGGCCACTTCCCGGGGCGTCCGATCATGCCGGGCGTGCTGATTGTCGAGGCGCTGGCCCAGGCGGCCGGGTTGCTGGCGATGGAAAGCTTCGGGCTGACCGGAACCGGGCGGCTGGTCTATTTCATGGCCATCGAGGAAGCCAAGTTCCGCACACCCGTGGAGCCGGGCTGTCTGCTCGACCTGCATGTGAGCTTTGTGCAAAAGCGCGCGCGGGTGTGCAAATTCGCCGGGCGCGCCATGCTGGGCGACAAGCTGGCCTGCGAGGCCAATTTTACCGCCATGATCGGGGATGCGGTTTAGGGGGTTTTTGTTGGGCGAGTTCCCGGCATCCGCCAAG
>CAIWFP010000039.1 GCA_903911985.1 uncultured Sphingomonadales bacterium | reverse complement strand
GGTGCTGGACGAATCCGGCTATACGGCGATGCTGATGGCGGAAAAGACCGCCGAGGCGGCAGGAAGGCTGGAGAACCTGACCGAGCTTGCCCGCGCCATGGAGGAATACGAATCGCTGGGCGACTTCCTCGAACATGTCAGTCTCGTCATGGATAACGAGGCCAACAACCGCGACGAAAAGGTCACCATCATGACCATCCACGCGGCCAAGGGTCTGGAATTCGACAATGTCTTCCTGCCCGGTTGGGAGGAAGGCGTGTTCCCCTCGCAGCGTTCGCTCGACGAGGGCGGCCTCAAATCGCTGGAGGAAGAGCGCCGCCTCGCCTATGTCGCCATCACCCGCGCGCGGCGGCACTGCACCATCCTCAACGCCGCCAACCGCCGCATCTATGGCCAGTGGGTCTCCTCCATCCCCAGCCGCTTCATCGCCGAGTTGCCGGATGCGCACATCGTTCAGGAAAGCACCCTGTCGGGCGGCGCCTCGCTGTGGCGGGCCAACTGGAGCGAGCGCGACGATCCCTTTGCGCCGGATCGCCTTTCCAACGCCAGCGCCCGGCCGGATAGGGCCGCCGCCCGCGGCCCCGGCTGGCAACGCGCCGCCGGGCAAACCTATGACGCCACCCCCCGCCGCATCGCCGAATCCACCAGAAGCGCCGCCAGCTTTGCCGCCACCCCCCGGCTGGATCTGCGTCTGGGCGACCGCGTGGCCCACGAGAAATTCGGCGAGGGCACCATCACCGCGCAGGAAGGCAACAAGCTGGAGATCGACTTCGACAGTGCCGGGAAAAAGCGGGTTATCGACAGCTTCGTGAAAGCTGCGGGCTAGCGAGCGATCACGGACAGCCGGGCGGAATGGTCGGGCAGTCGCCAGTGTTGGGCAGCGCCACGATCGGAATGACGATGATCGTTGGCGTGATCAGGCTGAACGGGAAGGAGCAAACCCACGCGAGAAGCTTGAAACAGGCCCCGCATTCCGCACAAGCCGAGCGCCAGGCAAGCGTGATGCCCAGCGCCGTGCCGACAACCATGCCGGTAATCAGACCGATGCTCGCCTCCGCCGTCATCAGCAGGGGCGCGACGGGCGCTCCCACCCCGGTGCTTGCCACTGGCACGCCGGTCGCCACCGCCGCCGCCATACCCAGAAACAGGCCAAGAAAGGCGAATTGCGCAAACCCGCCGCCCACGGCCGCCACCCAGAACAGGGCCTTGTCCTTGTTCGTCACACAGATGGGCTGCCAGAAATAGCCCCAGCCAATTCCCTGCTTCGCTCCGTAATACTTCGCCATGGCATCCCCCCACGAAAAAGCGCGAGCCCAATTTACCCCACAATGCGCGAAATCGGCAGAGCAAATCGCGCCAGTGCCGGAATATGATAACTCGTCAGTTGCCAGACCGGCAGTTAGCAACACATTTGCAAGACAAAATCACTCACCGGCGATAGAGCGCAACAGGGCAGCGCAACAGGCCAGTGCAACAGGAGAGAGTTCATGGATCTGGGCATCGCCGGCAAGGTCTTCGTCGTGGTTGGCGGCACCAGTGGCATGGGCCACGCCGCCGCCCGCGAACTGGCCAAAGACGGCGCCAAACTGGCCCTCATCGGCCGCAGCCGCGAGACCGGCGAACCCGTTGCCGCCGCGCTGGCGAAAGAAACCGGCGCCGATATCCGCCTGTTCGCCGCCGACGGCAGCCACCCGGGAGAGCTGGAGACGGCCATTGACCGGGCCGCGCAGGCCTTCGGGCAGATGAACGGCCTCGCCGTCACCGCCGGCCCGATGTTGACCCAGAACCAGCTTACCAAAACGACCGATGCCGACTGGCAGGCCTATTTCGAAGTGCAGCTGATGACCACCGTGCGCGCCACCCGCGCCATTATCCCCCTGCTGGAGGCGGGCGGCGGCGGCACCATTGTCACAACTTCCGCCTGGTCCATCCACGGCCAGCACGGCGAGCGCATCGCCTATACCGCGATGAAAGCGGCCATCGCCAGCCTCACCAAGAATATCGCCGTCACCTATGGCAAGTCCGGCATCCGCGCCAATACCGTCTGCCCCGGATTTGTGGCCACCGACGCGGTCAAGCCGCTGATGGACATGATGGCCGTCAAATATGGCCTGCCGCCGCTGGAGGCCCTCGACAAGGCAATGGCCGAGGACTTCCACATGGACGTCGCATTGGGCCGGGTTGGGCGCCCCGAGGAACTGGGCGAACTGATCGCCTTCCTGCTCTCCGCCCGTGCCGGCTATCTCACCGGAGCGATGATCAATTGCGATGGCGGCACGCAGTTTTGACAGATCCGGTGGAAATGGGAGCGTCGGCGCCACGGGTTCGGCCCTGAGTCAAGTCTCGGCGCCGCAGGCAATTAAAGCCGCTTCGCCGCAGGGCGCTACGCCCGAGAGGTATGGCCAACAGTAAAAGTGATGGGAGCGCGAGGGGGTAACCCCCTCGCACCTTCCCTTACCCCTGAATCCCCAAATCAATCCAGCCCATCAATCCAGAGCGGAAAAGCCGAGGAACCCCGGCACTGGCCCGTTCCAGTCCGCCTCGTTGGCGGCGCGCGGCGCCTTGTCTGCGCGACGGGTCGGCTCGGCACGGGCACGCACCCGCGGCTCGGCCTTTTCGGTCGCCTGCGGGGGAAGCTTCTCGGCCCGGACAGGCGTTTCAGCCGATGTGGCATCGACCTCGCGGGCCACACGCGGTGCGCGCGCCGGACGGGGTTCGCGGGCTGGCCGGGGTTCGCGGACGGAACGGGGTTCGCGGGCGGAACGGGGCTCGCGCTTGGGCGCGCCTTCGTCCACAACGGCCGCCGCCTCGTATACGACATCCTCACC
>CAIWFP010000038.1 GCA_903911985.1 uncultured Sphingomonadales bacterium | reverse complement strand
GCTTTCCGGTGTGGGACGCGGACAATCCCGCCACCCTGTCGCCCTTCATCATCGCGGAGATCATCCGCCGCCGCATCGGTTTCGACGGGCTGCTGCTCACCGAGGATATCGATATGGAGGCGCTGTCGGGCTCTATTCCGGAACGGGCGGCGGCCTCGCTGGCGGCGGGCTGCGATGTCGTGCTCAATTGTTGGGCACGGATGGCGGATATGGTGGGCATCGCCAAGGCCTGCCCCGAGATAGCGCCGGAAGCGGCGGCACGGCTGGATCGCGCGCTGGCCGCCACCGCCGTGCCGGTTGCCCCCGACCCCGCGCGCCATGCCGATCTGCTTGCCCGCCGCGATGCCCTGCTGGCGCTGGTGCCGGCGGAAGGGGGCGGTGCGTGAGCGAGGCCGGGGCTGATCCTGCCACCGAGGATAGGCCGGGGCCCGCCGCCGCGCTGGAGGCCGGGCCAGAAACCGGGCCAGCAACCGGGCCAGCAACCGGGCCAGAAACCGGCGCCGAAGCCCGGCTCTATCTCGACCTTGATGGCTGGGAAGGCCCGCTCGACCTGCTGCTGGATCTGGCGCGCCGCCAAAAGGTGGACTTGCGCAAAATCCCCATCCTCGATCTGGTCGACCAATATCTCGCCTATATCGAACGGGCGGAGGCGCTGCGGCTGGAACTGGCGGCGGAGTATCTGGTGATGGCGGCATGGCTGGCCTACCTCAAATCGGCGCTGCTGCTGCCCCGCGAGGAACAGCCCGACCCCGACCCCGAGGAACTGGCCATGCGGCTGCAACTGCGGCTCGCCCGGCTTTCCGCCATGCGGGAGGCAGGCGCGCGGCTGCTGGGGCGAGACCGGCTGGGGCGCGATGTGTTTGTGCGCGGCAGCCCGGAGGGGCTGAAGGTGGACAGGAAACACCGCTGGCAATGCGATATGTATGGGCTGCTCTCGGCCTATGGGCAGGTGAAGCTGCGGACCCAGCCGGTGGTGCATATGGTGCGCGACCGCATGGTGATGACGCTGGATTCGGCGCTGGTCCGGGTCTCGGCGATGCTGGGCCTCGCGCTGGACTGGATGGAGCTGCGCGAGTTTCTGCCGCCGCAAAGTGGCGATGAGTGGCAAGACCCGAGGCTGCGGCGCTCGGCGCTGGCCTCCAGTTTTGTCGCCGCGCTGGAACTGGCGCGAATGGGCAGGGCGGAACTGCGCCAGGAACACACCTTTGGCCCCTTGCGTTTGCGGCGTCTGGATGGGGGGCGCCCGGATGCGGGCCGGGCAGAGCGGGATCAGGCGGCATGAGCGGGGATGCGGCGTCCGTGCCGGATGATGATCTGGCCTGCGATGTTATGGCAAGAGCGGTGGAGGCGGCGCTGTTCGCGGCCACGGAACCGATGAGCGTGGAGGCCATTGCCACCCATCTCGGATCCGCGCCGCTGCCCGCCATCCGCGCGGCGCTGGCAGAACTCGCCGCGCATTATGCCCGGCGGGGCGTGCATCTGGTGGAACGTGGCCAGGGGCGTGAAGCCCTCTGGCATTTCCAGACCGCGCCAGACCTCGCCCATCTTCTTCGCCGCGAGCACGAGGAGCCGCGCCGGTTGAGTCGCGCCGCCACCGAATGCCTTGCCATCATCGCCTATCACGAGCCGGTTTCGCGCGCGGAGATCGAGGCCATTCGCGGCGTGCAGACGGCAAAGGGCACGCTCGACACGCTGCTGGAGGCGGGCTGGGTGCGCATTGCCGGGCGGCGCGAGGTGCCCGGGCGTCCGGTGATCTATGCGACAACGCCGGAATTCCTCGTCCATTTCGGCCTTCCCAGCCGCCGCGACCTGCCGGGGCTGGACGAGTTGAAAGCGGCGGGCCTGCTCGATCCGGTGGATGACGCGCTGGAGGCGGCAATGAGCGGGGTGGCAAGCCCCGCCGCGCCGGGCCGGAATGAGGATGGCGACGACGAGGCGGGCGATAATCACGGTGATGCCCCGGAGCGGGCATCAGACGCACTGGCGCGAGGGGATGAAAGCGCCTAGACAGGCCTGAATTGGGGGTTCGCCCGCGTCCCATGGCGCGTGTCCCGCTGGATTTTTTCGGAGTTTTCGTAATGATGGGTCTGTCGCTTCCCCACCTGATCATCCTTGCGCTGGTGGTGCTGGTTCTGTTCGGTCGAGGTCGGGTGTCCGATCTGATGGGCGATTTTGGCAAGGGTATCAAAAGCTTCAAGGAAGGCATGGCTGACGAGACGACCAACCGCCCCGTCACCCCGCCGCCCTCCCAGATCGCCGCCGCCCCGCCGGCTGAACCTGCCGCTCAGGCGGCCCCCGCCTCGGCGCCCGCCTCGGGTGAGACCACGCCGACCGGCCAGAGCTGACTTAGCCCGGCAGGTATTGGCGGATGTTCGATCTCGACCTCGAAAAGATCATGGTCATCATCATCGTCGCGGTGGTGGTAATCGGCCCGAAGGATCTGCCGCGCGCGTTGCGGGCGGCCGGGCGGTGGATCGGCAAGATGCGCCGGGTATCCAACCACTTTCGCGCTGGCGTCGAGAACATGATTCGCGAGGCTGAGCTGGAGGAAATGGAAAAGAAGTGGGCGGAGCAGAATGCGGCAATCATGCAGGCGCATCCCGCTCTGGGCACCGCGCCCGCCCAGCCGCTGCCGCCGCATGCCGAGGCGCAGGTTGCAGCAGCCATCGCACCGGAGCCCATCCCGGAGACTATCCCGGAGACTATCCCGGAGCCTGCCCAAACCGCCGCCACGCCCCCCGCGCCTTGAGTATTTTTGCCCATCATGGCCTTTGAAATTCCGGATATCGATCAGACGCAGGTGCCCCTGCTCGACCATTTGCTGGAGCTGCGGGCGCGGCTGATGCGGTGCATACTGGCGCTGTTCGTTGCCTTTTGCGTGTGCCTTTATTTCGTCGATGCCATTTTCGGCTTTCTGGCGCGGCCGCTGGCCAATGCCTTTCCGCATGGCGAGGGGCGGCTGGTCTATACCAAGCTCTACGAGGCGTTTTTCGTTGATCTGAAGGTGGCGCTGTTCGCGGCCTTTCTCGTCAGCTTTCCGGTTATCGCCAATCAGCTGTGGGCCTTTGTCGCCCCGGGCCTCTATGCCAAGGAAAAGCGCGCCTTTCTGCCCTTCCTCATCGCCACGCCGCTGTTGTTCACCTCTGGCGCCGCCTTTGCCTATTATGTGGTGATGCCCAACGCCTTCCGCTGGTTGCTGGGTTTTGAAGGGACACGCGGCGGGCTGAAGCTGGAGGCCCTGCCCAGCACCGGCGATTATCTCAGCCTGGTGATGCAGTTCATTTTCGCTTTCGGCCTGTCGTTCCTGCTGCCGGTGCTGATGCTGCTGCTCAACCGGGCGGGCATTGTCACGCGGGCGCAGATGGCGGGCGCGCGGCGCTATGTCATCGTGGGCATCACGGCTCTGGCGGCGGTGCTGACCCCGCCCGATGTCGCCTCGCAATTCATGCTCGCGATACCGATGTGGGTGCTTTACGAAGGCTCGCTGCTGATCATGTGGCTGGGTGAGCGCCGCGCGGCGAAAGCGGGCACGGCGGTTTCGCCGGTGGGTTCGCCGGTGTCTGGGCCTGCGAAAAATGACGCGCAGGAGCAAATGGCTGATCTTTAAGTAGGCCTCCCTAACTCCCTCGCAACCCGTTGGCTTTCCTCATCGCTTATAGACCCCTGCTGGAACAGCGCCGGGCGGCAAGTGCCCCCGGCCCCACGCAAATCAGCGGGTCACAGCATGAACAACGAACTGAAGATCAGGACCGGCAGCATAGCGATCGTTATCGTGGTGTTGGTGGCATTTGTGATGGCGGCATACAGCTTCAACCGCGTGCGCATTTTTGGCCCGCTGGATAACCGCAGCGACACCTATAAAACCTATATCTCCGATATTGCCCCCCCGCCCGAATTCGTGATCGAGCCCTATCTGGAGGCGAGCCTGCTGCTGCAACGGCCGGCAAGCTTCGCCGGGCACCGCGATCGGCTGGCCCAGCTGGAAAAGGATTTCCTCCAGCAAGAGGCGCATTGGCGCAATTCCGAGATGGATGACGAGATGAAGGTGCAAATCGCCAGCCAACCCGTCGCCAGCGCCCATGCCTTCTGGCAGGAGCTGGACAATCAGTTTCTCCCCGCCGTTCAAGCGAACGACACAGCCGCGATGCAGGGGAGCTTCGCCCGCCTGTCGGCCATCTATGCCACGCACCACACCCAGATCACCACCATGCTTGATGTCGCGCAGAAGCGCCTCGATGGCCTTGATGCCACCAGTGCCTCCACCATGGAGTGGACGGCGTGGATGCTGGCGGCGCTGGGCCTCATCATTCTGGGCCTGATCGGTTGGGTGGTTAAAATGCTGCGCGAGTCCTTGATGGCGAATGCCGAGGCCGAGCGGCACCACCAATTCGTCGTGCGCTCGCTGGGCGAGGGGCTGGGCGCTCTGGCTGAGGGCGATATGACCTTTCGTCTCAACACGCCCTTCAGGCCGCTTTGCGAGCATATGAGGGCCAAGTTCAACCAGTCGGCCGAGCATCTCGCCGGTATGATCGACAGCGTATCGGCCTCGGCACGTCAGGTTGCAACCGGCGCGGCGGAAATTCGCGCGGCGTCGGATGATCTGGCCCAGCGCAACCAGCAGCAGGCGGCGGGCGTTGAGGAAACATCGGCGGCCTTGAACGAGGTTTCCGCCATTGTCCGGCAAACCGCGACGAATGCCGTCTCGGTCCAGCAATCGATCACCGGAACCCACCGCGAGGCGAGCGATGGCGGCGCGGTGGTGCAGCGCGCGACCGAGGCGATGGCCGCCATCGAGCGTTCCTCGCAAGAGATCAGCAGCATCATCGGGGTGATCGACGGCATCGCCTTCCAGACCAACCTTCTGGCGCTGAACGCGGGTGTCGAGGCCGCGCGGGCAGGGGATGCCGGCAAGGGCTTTGCGGTCGTCGCGAACGAGGTGCGCGCCCTTGCCCAGCGCAGTGCCGAGGCGGCCAAGAACATCAAGTCGCTGATCACCGTCAGTACCGATCAGGTAGGCTCCGGGGTGATGCTGGTGGATGAGACCGGCAAGCTGCTGCGACACATCGTTGCGCAAGTGGGCGAGATCAGCGAGCGCGTGTCCGACATCGCCGCCAGCGCCGAAAAACAGGCCGCAACCCTGGGGCAGGTCAGCACGGCCATGGGCGAGATGGACCGCGTGACCCAGCAGAACGCCGCAATGGTGGAGCAATCCACCGCCGCCTCGCGCAGCCTTGCGGATGAATCCAAAACGCTCACCGAAATGGTTGGCCGCTTTCACACCGGCAATCCGCTAGGCGTGGGTCAGGCGGTCGGTGCCCCGGCGGCTGGCGTCGCGGATGCGGGCGCCACGCCATTCGTGCGGTTGCGCACAGCCCCGGCCCAACGCGCGGCGCCCGGCGCAAGGTCCGCCAGCCCGGCCACCGTCGGCAATCTCGCGCTCGCGCCGGTGGAAATGGACGATTGGAGCCAGTTCTGACCCTCACCCCTCGGGCCTGCGCGAGGCGGGCCTGATCGGGGATTCGCCGCAGTTTTGGCGTGGCGGCCTGGCGTGGTGGTTCGCCTGCATCATGCCCCGGCAATGCCCACAAGGGGCCGGGGCCTAAGCCCTGCGCGACAAATTATCGCGTCGCGCGGGGTTTAGGCCGAACCCTTGCGGGGCAGGCGGCGCACCAGCGCGCTGGTATCCTGCCGCCCGGCGCCCAGCGCCTGCACATCGGCATAGAACTGATCGACCAGCGCGGTGAGCGGCAGCGACAGGCCCAGCCCGCGGCCCTCGTCCAGCGCAAGGCCCAGATCCTTGCGCATCCAGTCCACGGCAAAGCCGAAATCGAAACTGTCCTCGGACATGGTTTTCCAGCGGTTGTCCATCTGCCAGCTCTGGGCCGCCCCGCCCGAGATCGCCTCAAACACGCGGTCAAGATCGAGGTGCTCAGCCT
>CAIWFP010000037.1 GCA_903911985.1 uncultured Sphingomonadales bacterium | reverse complement strand
GACCGACCTTGTTGGCGCTTTCCTGACGCTTGTTGGCCGTGACGACAATTTCGTCACTGCTTGCGGGCGGCTGGGCATTTTCGGCATAGGCATCCGACGCCAGGCCAATTGCGGCAATCGCCGCGCCAAACAGCAGTTCACACTTGAAACGATATCTCATGGTCATCCCCTCCTTTTTGGTATGACCTTCAGATATCATCTTGCCCAATATCTCGTCAAGCAGTTTACTATCTTGGCGTAATGGAGCTGATTTTCAGCGCCACGGGCGGCAGAAGCCGGGCATTTCAGAGGGTGATTCCCGGCTGCAAGGAGGGCGCGCGGCACGTGAAACATCCCGGAACCCGGCGCCGGAACCCGAAGGAGCGCCGATTCGAACGCTCCCCTCAACCCGCTTGCGCAAAGGAATTCTTTGATTTGAGCAGCAAGCGGTTGGTATCCTGCGAGTGCAGGCGAATGATCCTGACCGCTTCGTCAGCGCGGCCCTCGCGCATGGCGGCGACCATTTCCCGACGCGCCGAAACGGAATCCGCGCGGGGGCGATGCTTAAGGTCCGTCAGCATTTCCGCAACCAGATTGGCCATCGCGTCAACCAGCAGGATCATCAGCGGATTGTGGCATGACCTCGCCGCAAGCCGGTAGAACTCGGTGGCCGGTGCGATTGCGGGAATGGGATCCTTGTAGGTTGCAATGCACCGCTCCAGTTCATCGATATTCCGGTCGAGCCGCGCGAAATCGAGCTTGGTGCCGCGTTGCGCGCCAAGCCAGGCACATTGCCCCAGCAGGCTCGCGCGAACCTCGAGCAGGTCGGTCAGCGGCAGGCGTCCCAGAATGAGCATTGACCGGATTGACCTCTCGATGCCCCCCGACCCGCTTTCCCGGACGAATGCGCCGCCACCGGCCCCGCGCTTGAAACTCAGTATGCCCGACATTTCGAGGCTTCGCAGCGCCTCCCTGACGGCCGATCTCCCGACCCCCAAAGCATTTGCCAGCTCCCGTTCCGGGGCCAGCCGGTCACCCGATTGCAAATTGCCGCTTCGTATCTGCCCGAGGATGTGCTGCTGAACGTTCTCGAAAGTACGCGTCGAACTGGCCACACCCCCCTCGACGGGGCGGGTTGACCAGGAACCGGATGACGCCTCCACCGCCTTCGCCTGCCCCGCCCCCCGACCAGCCTCGGCACGCCGCTCGCCAGACGCGTTTGCGCCGTTTGCCAGTTCGAGAAGGCCGCCGATAACCGCTTGATGTTCCTCGGAGAACTTTCGACGAAAATGCTCTGACCGCCGGGCCAGTTCCAGCAGCATGGTGGCTCCCGGTTGCGTGATCGCGACGCATTGGGCCCGCCTGTCGCCACTGTCGGGGGTCAATTGGACCACACCCTGCTGCGCAAGATCATTCAAAACCCGCTGAACAGCCTGACGCGAGACTTGCAGCTGACGCGCCACATGGGCCGCCGACACCGGCGCGGATTGCTGGCCTACCGCCTCAAGGACCTGCCAACGGGCGCTGGTCAGGCCCATATCCGCAACGAGCCTGTCCCGCTCGGCGGTCAGCAGATTATTCAACCGAAAGGTGGCTTGGGTAAGTGCCTTGAATTGCGCCGCCCCAGCTATTTCCGCATTGCCAGCCATGTGCGCGAGGTTTGCATCCAGGCAACATGTTGTCAATATTGACAAGCCCTGGCGCCGCCAACGATCCGCCCGCCTCCTCGCACGACGACCACCGCTTCAGCCCGGCCCGGAAGCTCATAAATTGATTTACCGCATTTGGGGTGCTAGCCGATCATCAAGCGGAAAGAGGATGGGTTGTGATGGGATTGGTCGGAAAGCGCGTTCTCGTTGCCGGAGGTTCTTCCGGCATTGGGCTGGCAACGGCGCGTTGCGCAAGCGCGGCGGGCGCCGTGGTGGTCACTGCCTCGCGCAGGCCGGCGGATGCGGCGCAACCCGGCGAATTCGAGCACATCGCGGTCGATCTCGCCAGTGAGCAGGACGTTCGGGAAAAGCTGGGCGGCCTGCCCCCCTTCGACCACCTCGTGGTGACAGCCGGAGGCGCGGCGCCCGGCAAATTCCGCGGCGGGGATGCCGAAGCGGGAATGGCGGCGTTTGACACAAAGTTTTGGGGCGCATGGCACGCGGCCGCGCATGTCCCGCTTACCGATGGCGCGTCGATAACATTTATATCCGGGGTTTTCGCCGAAAGGCCGGCCAAGCGCAATGTCGCGGCCTGCTGCGTCAACGCCGCCCTGGAGGGGCTCGCCCGGGCAT
>CAIWFP010000036.1 GCA_903911985.1 uncultured Sphingomonadales bacterium | reverse complement strand
TCACCCGCCGGGTGCGCCATAAAATCAGCCCTCAAGACCAAATATCATGCTGATATTGCTACACTATACTGCCAAAATTGCCAGATTTTCCCATTCGCATCTGGGAAATGTGGGCTTACGAAGCCGGTGCCCTTAATGCCACTCTCGCCGCCGCGGCTGGCGATGATGCAGGCCTTTTCGCCGAACTGCGCGGCGCTTTCGTGGAAAGCGTTGCCGGTCAGATCGATCTTTTGCGGCGCTCGCGCTGTGATGCCAACTGGCACATGGCGGCCCTGCGGCTCAAAGGGATCGCCGCCGGTTTTCAGGCCTTTCCGCTGATTGCCCTCGCCGAGGAGGCGCAGGAATCCGCCCCCGGTGACCCGGCGATTATCGCCCGGCTCGAAGGGGTTCTGGCGAGCCTTGTCGCGGGCTGATCTGACACGCCTGATCTGACAGCGGGATACCGAAATACACCCCTGCCAAGACGGCTTGGCATTGTGGTTTCCCTCCCCTAGAACGCGCCGGCCCCGCCGGGAGATGCCATTTGCGCGTTGCCTTGATATCCGCCACCGAAAGCACTGGTTTTGCCCCCGGGCAGGCCAGCCCCCTGCCGCGCGCCCTTTTGCGGGTGGGTGGGGCGTCTCTGGCGCGCCATCAGCTGGCTCTGGCGGCGGCACTTGGGTGCGAGCGCGTGATTTGCGTCGCCCCGGTGTTCGATGAGGCCATGGTCTCGCTGCAACATGTCGCCGAGGCGGGCGGCGCGCGGTTTCATGTGGTGACGGGGGCCAGAGGGCTGGTCTCGCTGGTTTCCGCAGCCGATGAGGTGATTGCGCTGGCCGATGGGCTGCTCGCCTGGCCGGATCTGGCCATCACGCTGCTGGAGGCGGGCCCCGGGGTGCTGGTGCAGCCGATCGAGACCGGGCTGGCCGCCGGGTTCGAGCGGATCGATCTCAACCACGCCAGCGCCGGGGCCATGCGTGTGCCCGGCCATCTGGTGGAGCGGCTGGCCGAAATGCCGGGTGATTGCGATGTGTTTTCCGCGCTGCTGCGCGCCGCCTTGATGGCGCGGCTGACCCAGCGCATGCTGCCCGGCGAGGTCTATGAGAGCGGGCGCTGGTCGCTGGTGCGCAGCGAGGGCGAGGCCCATATGGTGGAGCAGGCGTGGATCCGCCTCCATTCCCTGCGTGCCGGCGGCGCCACACCGACAGGGGTGATCGCGCGGAACGCGGTGCGCCGCTTCGGTCCGGCGCTGCTGCATGCCGGAAGCAATGGGGCGGTGCTGGCGATTGCCGCGCTGGTGTGTTCGCTATTGGGGGTGGTGGCCAGCTGGTTCGGGCTTCCCGCCATTGGCTTTGCCGCCTGCGCCTTGAGCTGGGTGCTGTTTTCCACTTCGGCCATGCTGGGGCGGATTGAGCGTGACAGCCTGCAATTGCCAAAGCGCGCTATCGGTCGCGAAGCGGTGTTCGGCTGGGCAATGGATGCCATTCTCGCCACGCTGATGGTGGCCGCGATTGCGCCGGTGGCGGGGCAGATCTGGCCCTTGCGCGGGTTTGCGCCGGTAATGTTGCTGGGTCTGGCCCGGCTGGTGCCCCAGATTGCGGTGGCCGAGGCGCCGGATGAAAACACCCGCTTGGCCAGCGGCGGATGGGCCGGGTGGCTTCGTGACCGGGCGGTGCTGGCGCTGCTGCTGGCGGGGGCTGCGTGTTTCCATCAGGCGGGCCCGGCCACTTCGGTGCTGGCGCTGGCCTATCTGGGCGTTGGGCTGGCCATGGCCGGGCGCAAGGGCAAGGGGCGGTCGGCGGGTTTGCGTGACTAACGCCGGATTAACCTGACGCGATTATACTTACCCGATGATCGAGGCTTTGAGTGATCCGAACCTGAAAGATTCGGCGGAATCCGTGCTGCGCCAGGCGCTGTCACGCGCCGATGGCAGGCTTGCGGGCATTGCCCCGGTGCTGGCCCATGCGCTGGCCGAGGCGCCGGGCGACATGTTTGCCCAAAGCGTGATTGCCCGCCTGCGCGCCATGCTGGCCGATCTGGCCCGGCAATTGGTACAGGCAGCGCAAGGCGACCCGCTGGCGCCGGTGGAGGAAGGCCTGCCCGACCGGCTGGCCGCCAGCCTTGCCGATTGCCCGGACCTCTTGCGGCATCTGCATGGCATGGCCATCGAATGGCACATGACCGAGATTCTGGTGGAGCGGCTGGGGCTTGATCCGGTCCTCTCGCCGCTGGTGCAGGCACTGGTTGCCTCTGACGAGGCGGACATGGCCGCCAGCGCCATGCATCTGCTGGCGGCGCAGGCCCGTTTTGGCCAGCAGTCGCGGCGCATGCAGATCGCGCTGGGCGAGCTTCCCGGCGATGTGCTGCATGGCGTGTTGCGGGTGCTGCGCGCGCATCTCGCCGTGCTGGCGCAGGAGGGCGGCGGCAATGAGGCGCTGGCCGAGGCGATCGCCGCGGACGCCGAAGTGCGGATCCGTCAGGGCTATGACGAAAGCGCGACAAGGCTGGGCCTGTGCGCGCGGGTGATTACCGGGCTGGGCGGCGGGGCTATGGCGGCACTGGAATTGCCGCATGCGGGTTTTGCGCTGTTTGCCAGCGCGCTGGCCATTGCCACGGGGCAAAGCCGCGAGTCCTGCGTGCTTGCGACACAGGAGGGGCAGACCGCGAGGCTGATGCTCTCGCTGCGCGCGGCGGGCGTGAAGGACAGTGGCGTGGAGGCGGCGCTGGCCGCATTGCAACCCCGCGATGCGCTGCCCGAGGGGTTTGCGCGGATCACCCCTGAACGCGCGATGATGATTTTGGCGCAGCGACCCGCTGCCACACAGGGCCGGGGCTGAGGCGTGGCCCATACCGACCCCTTGGCTGACCCGGCGGTGGCGCATGCGGCCTGTGATGGCGCGGATCGCCTGCTGAGCGCCGACGAGCCGCTGGCGGGGCTTCAGCGGCGCTGTGGCGGGCTGATCCCCGGCGAGATCGCCGTGCCGGCGCTGCGGGGGCTGGTGGTCAAGGCCCGGCATTATGGGTTGAAGCTGGCCCGGCCCTTGGTGGCCCGCGACGGGAGCGAGTTGATCCGCGCATGGGTGGAGGTGACGCCGGGCACCGTGGAGGGCGACGGCTGTGCCATCACCCTGCGCAACTGGCAAGCCACACCCCTGCCGCCCGAGGATGCGCCCGCCGCTATGAGCGCCCAAAAGGCGCGTCGTTCCGAACTCGATCGGGTTCTGGCGGGACTCAACGCCCGTCTCGACGCGCGCCAGCGGGTGTTGGCGGTGGAATGCGATGCCCCGGATCTGGCCCCTCTGGCTTCGGACATGCGGGCCGGGCTGGGCCAGGTTTGGACCGATTTTGTCCACTTCGAGGATGATGGCTGGCAGCAACCGATGCACTGGCGCCTGCTGGATGGGGTTTCGGTTTCGGCCAGGGGGTCCGCGCGGGTTTGGCGGGTGACGCTGGTGCCGCAGGCGCTGCATGGCGGCGAGCCGACGGGTTTTGAACTGTGCCTCAACAGCGATAGCCTGCTGATGCCCGCCAGCGGCGCGCCCGAGATGGCTGTGCCGGTGGTCGAGGCGCCGGAGACGCTTGATCTGGGGCGCGAGGTGGCGCCGGTGCTGCGCCAGCCGATTACCCGGATTATCGCCAATGCCGAAACCATCCGCCTGCGTCTGGCGGGGCCTCTGGCCGAGGAATACAGCCGCTATGCCGCCGATATTGCCAGCGCCGGGCAGCATATGCTGGAACTGGTCGATGATCTGGCGGATGTGGAAATTGTCGAGGCGGAAGGATTCACCACCGCCGGGGACCATATCGACCTTGGCGATGCGGCGCGCCGTGCGGCGGGCATCCTCACCATTCGCGCGCGCGAAAGGGGCATTGTGCTGGAGGTGCCGGGCGAGGGCGAGCGCCTGCCGGCTGTCGCCGAGTTTCGCCGGGTTTTGCAGGTTCTGCTCAACCTGATTGGCAATGCCATTCGTTATACGTCTGAAAACTCGCGGGTTAAGGTGAGTTTGGAGCGGGCGGGAGCTATGGCCCGGGTTGTCGTGGCCGACAGTGGCGAGGGGCTGAGCCCGGAAGAACAGGCCCGCGTTTTCGAGAAATTCGAGCGGCTGGGTCGTGCCGGAGATGGCGGCTCGGGGCTCGGTCTCTATATCTCGCGTCGGCTGGCCCGGGCGATGGGCGGCGATCTGACCGTGGAAAGCGCCAAGGGCGAGGGGGCGCGGTTCGTGCTCGAGGTTCCGGGCGATTTTGCCGGGTAAACCGGTCAAGGCGGGGGATTCGTCCCGCGCATCCATTCCTACCTTCGTAGCCCCAACGAAAAACGCGAGGGAGTTACCCCTCGCGTTTTTACTTAGGATTTGAGCCGGTCCGGGCGCCTTAGCGTTTGCCCATCTCCACGTAATCGCGCTCCGTCGGGCCGGTGTAGAGCTGGCGGGGGCGGCCGATCTTCTGGTTTGGATCGGAGATCATCTCATTCCATTGCGCCACCCAGCCGACGGTCCGCGCCAGGGCGAACAGCACCGTGAACATGGTGGTGGGGAAGCCGATGGCCGACAGGATGATGCCCGAATAGAAATCGACATTGGGGCACAGCTTCTTGTCGACGAAATAGGGGTCGTTGAGCGCGATATGCTCCAGTTCCAGCGCGGTGTCGAACAGCGGATCGGTAACCTTCAGCGCGTCGAATACTTCGCGCACGGTCTTTTGCATCACGGTCGCGCGCGGGTCGTAGTTCTTGTAAACGCGGTGGCCGAAACCCATCAGGCGGAAGGGATCGTTCTTGTCCTTGGCGCGCGCGATGTAGTGCGGGATCTTGTCGGGCGTGCCGATCTCGCGCAGCATGTTGAGCGCCGCCTCGTTGGCGCCGCCATGGGCGGGGCCCCACAGCGAGGCGATACCGGCGGCGATGCAGGCATACGGGTTGGCGCCCGAGGAGCCGGCGAGACGCACCGTCGAAGTCGAGGCGTTCTGCTCGTGATCGGCATGAAGGATGAACAGCCGGTCCATCGCCTTCGCCACCACCGGGTTGACATGGTAGGGCTCGGACGGCACCGCGAAGGTCATGGCGAGGAAATTCTCGGCATACTTCAGATCGTTGCGCGGATAGACGAAGGGCTGGCCGACCGAATACTTATAGGCCATGGCGGCGATGGTCGGCATCTTGGCGATCAGCCGGTGCGAGGCGATCAGGCGCTGATGCGGGTCGGTGATGTCGAGCGAGTCGCCGTAGAAGGCGGCCATGGCGCCGGTGACGCCGCACAGAATCGACATCGGGTGGGCATCGCGACGGAAGCCGCGATAGAAGAAGGTGAGCTGTTCATGAACCATCGAGTGATGGGTGATGATGTGCTCGAACTCATACTTCTCGGCCCGATTCGGCAGCTCGCCGTTGAGCAACAGATAGCAGACTTCCATGAAGTCGCTGTGTTCGGCCAACTCGTCGATCGAGTAGCCGCGATGGAGCAGCACGCCCTGGTCGCCGTCGATGAAGGTGATCTTCGACTCGCAGGAGCCGGTGGAGGTGAAGCCGGGATCGAAGGTGAAACAGTCGGTCTCGCCGTAGAACTTGCGGACGTCGACCACGTCGGGGCCGAGCGTGCCCTTCAGCACCGGCAGGGTATAGGCTTTGCCCGACCGGTTATCGGTCAGAGTGAAGGTGTTGTTGGCAGGCGTGCCAGCGGAAGAGGCTTCTTTGCTCATCCAGAAAATCCTTCGTTCGATGCGGTGGCGTGAGGTGGGGTGGTTTGAGGACTGGAAACAGCTTGGAAAAATTCGGCAGGCCAGCATAGAGCCGGAGATGGAAAAGTGCAACCTATTGGAGTTGCAAGCAACGAAAGTCTCACATGCCGCCGACCCGTTGCAAGGTCTCGGTTTTGCCCAATAACTCAGCGACCTCGAAGATCGGGGG
>CAIWFP010000035.1 GCA_903911985.1 uncultured Sphingomonadales bacterium | reverse complement strand
GCGCCGGGAATTTCCAGCGCGCCGGGCACGGTGATAACCTCCACCGCATGCCCAGCCGCCTTCAGCGTGGCCTTGGCGCCCGCCACCAGCATGTCGTTGAGATGGTCGTAAAAGCGGGCTTCAACGATGAGAAATTTTGCCATGTGTTATCTGCCTTCAAACGATGGGGCGTTCGCCAACCACTGAAAGGCCATAGCCCTCCAGCGCCACCAGCGAATGATGCGTATTGGTGAGCAGGATCATGTCATGGACGCCAATTTCGGCCAGAATCTGCGCGCCGACACCATAGTCGCGCAGTTCCTCGATGGGCACGGTCTCACCGGCCCGAACCTTGGCCTTGAGTTCGATGGTGCGCGACATCAGGCGGTCAACCGGGCGGTTGATAACCACGATTACCCCCGAACCCTCGGCGGCGATGAGTTCCATCGACCGGCTGAGCAGTCCGCCCCTTTCGCCTTCCTCGCCAAACACGTCGGAGAATACGGAAAGCGAGTGCATTCGCACCAGCGTTGGCTTCGACGGATCAATGCGCCCCTTGATCAGGGTTACCGTCTCATCGCCCGTCGCCTTGTTGAAATAGGTGCGGGCGAGCCAATCGCCGCCCCATTGGCTGGTGAAGTTCAATTCGGCATGCTTTTCCACCAGACGGTCATGCTTGCGGCGATAGGCGATGAGATCGCGGATGGTGCCGATCTTGAGATTGTGCATCTTGGCGAATTCGATGAGGTCATCCATCCGCGCCATGGTGCCGTCGTCGCTCATGATCTCGCAGATGACGCTGGAAGGATTGAGCCCGGCCAGCCGCGAGATATCGACTGCCGCCTCGGTATGGCCCGCGCGCACCAGCACGCCGCCGTCCCTGGCGCGCAGGGGAAAGACATGGCCGGGGGTGACGATGTCGGCCTTGCCCTTGCTGCCGTCGATAGCCACCGAGACGGTGCGCGCCCGATCACCGGCGGAAATGCCGGTGGTAACGCCCTCGCGCGCCTCGATGGAAACGGTGAAAGCGGTTTCGTGGCGGGTGCCGTTGTGGCGGCTCATCATGGTGAGCCCCAACTGGTCGGCGCGTTCTCCGGTGATGGTGAGGCAGATCAGGCCGCGCCCGTGGGTGGCCATGAAATTGATGGCGGCTGGCGTTGCCATTTGCGCCGGGATGATGAGATCGCCCTCATTCTCGCGGTCTTCATCATCGACCAGAATATACATCCGGCCGTTGCGCGCCTCGTCGATGATCTCCTCGATGGGCACCAGCACCGGGCGCTCGTCGTTGGCCATCAGGAAGCGTTCCAGCTTGGCGAGCGTTTCGGCGGTGGGGTTCCAGTCGGGCTCCGTGCAATCCCGCAGGGTGTTGGCGTGGAGGCCGGCGGCGCGGGCAAGGCCGGCGCGCGTCATGGAGCCATCAGCGAGAGACGCGCGCACGCGTTCGATAAGGATGTTTGACATGGGCACATCGTATCACATTAAAATGTTCCTGCAAGAAATTTTATCACATTGCGGCGGGCCGCGCCTGTTTCCGCCTTTGCCACCATGCCGGAACGGCCACACCGGCCAACCCCACGGCAACCGCGCCAGCCAGCCCGGCCCAATAATCGAAGCCCAGCTCCCGCATTCCCTGCAGTACCGGCATCTGCAGGGCGAACAGCGGAAACGACAGCTGCCCGACAAGCCCCGCCTGCGCGCGAAACCGCCGCAACCGCAAACCGCCCGCCAGCATCAATGGGCAGACCAGCACCACGAAGACAAAATCAACCCACCACTCCTGCAGGTTAAACCACCAGCTGCCGGCGATCACCACCGGCATCACCACCAGCGCCAGCAGGGGCGGCACTGGCAGGGGCGGTTCATCGCGCCACCAACGGGCCAGCCCCATGCCGATGCAATAGGCGAACAGGCAGCGCGTCAGCCCGGCCAGCAGCGTTTCCGGCTTTGCGCCGACATCAAACGAACCATGCGACGCGCCGAAATGCGCCATGGCCCCCGCCAAACCCGCGATCAGCCCGGGCAGCAGCCAGCCGCGAAGCCGACGCAGAACGGCGACATGCGCGCCTTCACAGACGATTTGCGCAAAGATCGTCCAGGCGGGAATGTTGAGCGGAAAGACGAAAGCCTGCCCCCACACCGGCAGCAAAGCCATATTGACGGCCGTTACCGTGACAAATTCGCCAACCCCGTGGCTGCGCAGATATTGCATCGGAACACCGATCAACCCGCCGGCCGCCAGCATCGGCCACAGCCTGCGGTAACGCTTGGCCATGAAGCCCCACGGCGCGAGGCCTGCCGCCAGCCGGGGTTCCTGCACCCGGGTCATCAGGTAGCCCGACAGCATCAGGAAGAAATCCACCCCCAGATAGCCCCGGCCAAAGACAAAGACCCCGCCAAACACCGCCCGCGTGTGCAGCAGCAACACGCAAAAGGCCGCCACACAGCGCAATGCCTCCAGCCCGGGCAGGCGGCCGCCGGTTTGCGTGGCGGGCTTCACCGCATCCGGCGCCAATGCTGTTGCGGAGGCGGAGGAGAGGACGCTTTCATCACCCATGCGAAACCCATTCCTTGTGTGGGGCGGGGCGGACGCTGCCAAACCGCCGGTGCCCTGTTGCCGCCCCCAAACCCGCGGCCCCTGCCTTGCTGTCACGGAGGCGCGTGGCCCCCGCAATCAGATAGCGCCATCAGATAGCCCGATCAGGGCGCCGGACGCCACGCCTTTTTCGCATCTGCGAAGGCCGTGCCAGTGGATTGGTTTTGCGAGTGTGGGGCGGCCTCCGGCGGGCGGAAACCCATCCGCCACAGCAGGTCAAACATGGCCTGCGCCTCTCTGGCAAGGCCGCGCCGGTGAGGCCTTGCCAGATGCAGCCTTGCCATGAATTGGAAACGGCGCGCCGCACGGGCGGCTTGGTCTATCAGGGAGGCTTCATCACTGCTCATGCCGCCCGGAATAGCGCGATTGGCCTACCGCCGCCCGCGACGTTAGCTCCGCTTTGGAGCGGTAGGGCGGTTCCAGGGCGGGTCTAAGGCGCGATAAGCAGGCTGCAGGGCAGGTGTTGCAGCAGGGTGCTGGCGGTGGAACCCGCGAACCAGCGCGAGAAGCGGCTGCGGTCTGAATGGCCCATCACCACCACATCAGCCTTTATTGCTTGCGCATGGGCGACGATTTCCGCTGCGGGGTCTCCCTCGCGGATGGTGATGCTGTGCGACACGCCGTGGCATGCCTCGCCCATGCCCGATTCGGCTAATGCTTTTTCGATCATCTGGCGTTTCATGCCCCACACATCCACACCGCCGGTGGCCTGAGCGATGGCAAAGCCGCCGCTGGTGGGCACAATGCCCAGAATATGCAGCTCTGCCCCGCACAGCCGGGCGAGGGCGCTGGCCTGACGCAGGCCGTTCGCGCCGGAGGGTGAGCCGTCATAGGCCAGCATAATCCTGCGATACACCCATCCGCTCCGCATTGTCGTTGTGCTCTGGGCAATGGCTGACACAAGTTCGCGCTCCTTGAAAGGGGCGATGCGTATCGGCGGAAATTTTCCGCGCGGGTTTCGGGCGGGCGGGATGGGGCAGGGGGCGGGCAGGATCTGGTCGCCAGGGCGATTCTCCCGGCGCGCGTTAACCAAATGGCGGCGGGATCCGCTCGCTGCCCTCGGCCATTCTTACCCCGCATCAATCACCCGCCGCCGCCCCGGTTTGGCCCATCGTCCCGCGCGCGCCTGGCTCGCGGCACTCCGTCCTATCATATAATATCATTTATAATCAGATGTATGGATGCGGGTGTGGCGCGCCATCCATGATCTGAGGTCCGCCATTCCCCCCCCGGATGCGGCTTCGGCCGGGTCGCCAGCCTTTGTGCCATGGCGAGACACCTACCGAAACAACACTGCACCCCAGATTGACCGTCCCTGAACAAGCGCGTTACGCCATTAACTACACCTGATTACCAATAATAGTCACCATACTTCAGCCGGATTCACGATCACCCCGCGATCCAAATAATCGACAGGATGGATACAAAGTAGATGTTCATGCGTTTCGCCAATATGCGCTCCT
>CAIWFP010000034.1 GCA_903911985.1 uncultured Sphingomonadales bacterium | reverse complement strand
GTCATGATCTTGTCGAGGAACTCCAGCCCGTTCATCCCGGGCATCTCGATGTCGAGGGTCACCACATACGGCTCCAGCGCCGTGATGGCCTGACGGGCCTCGGACGCGTCGCCGGCAAGGCCCACGACCTGAATTTGCCCATGGCCGGACAGGCGCGCGGCGACGATGGCGCGCATGGTCGGCGAATCATCCACGATGAGCACGCGCGTGGTCATTGCGGCCTCCTGCGATAGATGGTGGGGTCGACATTTTCGAGGAGCGCTTCGGCCGGGCCGCTCACCCGCTCGGAATGGCCGATGTAGAGATGACCGCCCGGCTCCAGCTGGTTGGCGAAGCGGGAGAGCAGCGCCTCCTTGCCGCTCTGGTCGAAATAGATCATCACATTGCGGCAGAAGATGGTCTGGAAGCGGCGGCTTATCGGCCAGTCGCCATGCAGGTTGAGGCGGCGGAATTGCACCAGCTCGCGCAGATCATCGGCGATGAGCACCTCGTCGCGCTGGGTCTTCGTCCATGCGACGCGCAACGGTGCCGGCACGGCGTCCAGCGCCTTGGCATCGTAACGGGCCTGCTGGGCCTGGGCGAGCGCATGGTCGGCAATATCGCTGGCGAGTATCTTCAGATCCTTGCCAAGCAGCGCCTTGCCCTCGACCCGATCCGGCCCCAGCAGGGTCATGGCCAGCGACCAGGTTTCCTCGCCGCTGGAGCATCCCGCCGACCACAGGCGCACCGCCTCTCCCCGGCCCAGCTTGGCTAAAAGATACGGGCGCACCTCGCTGGCGAAGTGATGGAAGTGGTGCTCTTCGCGATAAAAGAAGGTGTGGTTGGTGGTCAGCGCGCAGACCGCCTTGCGCCGGGCGGTGGCGTCATGGTTGATCGCCTCAAGATAGGCGCTGAAGGTGCCAAGGCCACTGTTGCGCACCAGCGGCGCCAACCGCGAATAGACCAGCATCGCCTTGCCCGGCGGCAGCACAATGCCCGCCTCTGCCCGGACCATGGCGGCCACGGCCTGAAAATCGCGCGCGGCATAGACGCCGGGACTGATGCCCGGCACCGCGCCCTCTTCGCTCGATTCCCGGGAGATGGTCGCCCCGATCATGCCGCCACCTGCAAGGGAGACTGGCCCGGCGAGACGGCATTGGCCACCAGCGTGTCGACGTTGAGGATGAGCGCCACCCGCCCGTCACCCAGGATGGTGGCGCCCGCCACGCCCTCGACGTTGCGGTAATGCGACTCAAGGCTCTTGATGACGAACTGGCGCTGATCCCAGATATTGTCGACCAGCAGCGCGGCCTGCCCTGCGCTTTCGGTGTCGACGACGATCAGCACGCCCTCGCGCGGGTCGGCAACGGCGTTGATCGCGCCGACCGCCTCGCCCACGGGCACCACGGGGATGAAACGCCCGCGCACGTTCAGCATGCGGCGATGTACGCCAAGACCCTGTACCTGGCCCTGTTCCGGCTTGAGGCTCTCCACCACATGGGCCAGCGGCACCACCAGTGTCTGGTCGCCGACCTTCACGATCATGCCGTCGGATATGGCCAGCGTCAGCGGCAGGGTGAGGGTGAAGGCGGTGCCCTTGCCCTCCTCGCTGTCGATGGTGATGCGCCCACCCAGATCCTTTACGTTCTGGCGGACCACATCCATGCCGACGCCCCGGCCGGAAACATTGGTGATGGTGGCGGCGGTGGAGAAGCCGGGGGCGAAGATCAGCATGTCGATCTCCTCCTTGGAAAGCTGGGCGTCTGGCGCCACCAGCCCCTTTTCCACCGCCTTGGCCAGTACGCGCTCCTGATTGATGCCGGCGCCATCGTCAGCGATGCGGATGAGGATGCGGCCGGCGCGGTGTTCGGCGGAAAGGGTGAGGGTGCCCTCGGCGGGTTTGCCGG
>CAIWFP010000033.1 GCA_903911985.1 uncultured Sphingomonadales bacterium | reverse complement strand
GTGCCCTATACGCGCGGGGCCGAGGTCAGCCGGCCATACGCCGCCCTGATGGAGGAAGCCCGCCGTCTGGTCGGCTCCGGCGGGAGGGGGGGCGCGCGAGAGATCACCCTGCTCGGGCAAAACGTGAACGCATGGGCGGGCGAGGATGCGAAAGGCCGCGCCATCGGGCTCGACGGCCTCATCCGCGAGCTGGCCAAACTGCCCGACCTCGCCCGCATCCGCTATACCACCAGCCACCCCACCGACATGAGCCAGGGCCTTATCGATGCCCACGGCGAGGTGGACAAGCTGATGCCCTTCCTGCACCTGCCCGTCCAATCGGGCTCCGACCCCATCCTTGCGGCGATGAACCGCAGCCATACGGTGGATAGCTACCTCGCCCTGCTCGATCGCGTGCGCGCGGTCCGCCCGGACATCGCGCTCTCGGGCGATTTCATCGTCGGCTTTCCCGGCGAGAGCGAGGCCGACTTTGCCGCCACCCTCGCGCTCATCGATGCCGTCGGCTATGCGCAGGCCTTCAGCTTCAAATACAGCCCCCGCCCCGGCACCCCCGCCGCCACCATGGCCGACCAGATCGCGCCGGCAGTGATGGACGAGCGGCTCCAGCGTCTGCAGGCCGCCGTCAACCGCGGCCAATATGCCTTCAATCAGGCCTCACTGGGGCGCCGCTGCGAGGTGCTGGTGGAACGCCACGGCAAACTCCCCGGTCAATGGCTGGGCAAGTCGCCATGGCTGCAATCCGTGCATTTCTTCGGCGATGTGGCGATTGGCGATCTGGTGACGGTGGATCTGGCCGAAGCGGGTGCGAACTCGCTCCAAGGTGAATTGATTAGGTAAACCTACATATTGCATCGAATTTGGCGACAGGATCATTATGATTTTTTCGCCGAGAGAGTCATGCAATGGAAATGCGCGGTAATCCTGGGACAGACGATGGCCTTTCGTCAAACCGGTTCTGCACGCTGGATGGAATGCGGGGAATTGCCGCGATTATCGTCATGGCGATGCACTTCTTCAAGGATCGGCCCGAAGCGGTATACGGAAGATTTCATTTTTTAAACAACGCCGATCTCGCGGTGGATTTCTTCTTCATGCTCAGCGGATTCGTCGTTGCGCAGGCTTATGGAGACCGTCTGGCCGGTGGCTTGTCGCCCCTGCGCTTTATCCGCCTGCGCGTCATCCGGCTTTATCCCATGTTCTTCCTCGGCATGCTGCTGGGCCTTGGCGCCTATGGCCTGATGCTGAATGCCGGGCAGGCTGTGCCATCCGGCATGGATCTGCGCCTCGCCGCCGGGTTGAACTTCGCGTTTTTGCCGGTTCTCAACCATGGCACGACGCTGAACTTCGACCGGGCGATGCCAACCCCGGGCGAAATATTTCCATTTTTGCCACCGGCATGGTCGCTGTTTTTCGAACTGGTGGCCAATGTGTCTTTCGCGTTTCTTTTCCGCCTGCCGCTGCGCGCCATTTGCACCGTGATAGGGGGAGCATTTCTGGCGATGGTGGCGTTTGGCCTGTATATCGGCCACGGGCAAAACGTGTCTTTCTCCCCGGGTTGGGGCACGGATAATGCCGCAGGGGGGCTGTTCCGGGTGACATTCGGATTTTACGCCGGGGTTCTCCTGCACCGGCTGGGCGCCCATCGCGGCAGTTTGGGGCCACTGCCGGCCCTATTGCGCAAAAGCGGGGTGCTCTATGCCCTGCTCGGCGCTTCGCTGGCGATGCCGATCGTCGGGAAGGGAATTTTCCCGGCCTTCTTCCTGCTGGTCCTGTCGCCGTTGCTGATCGTGGCGGGCGCGCAAAGCCAGCCGCGAAGCCGGACAATGGCCAGCCTATCGCAGGCGCTGGGGTGGCTGTCCTATCCGGTCTATTGCCTGCATTTCGCCATAGGCCGCATGGTTTGGGTCTGGGGGGATCGGCATCACTTTACCCAACCCATCAATGGCATGCTGGCGATAGCTGCCTCACTGGCGCTGGCAACCATGCTGGCGGCCTGGGTTGAGCCATTCGGCAGGCGCCTGCTCGCCCGGATTTTACCCGGCGGTGGCACCCGCGCCCGGACAAGCGCGGGGTACAAATCCATCCATCCCGAGAGCGCGCGGGGGTAATCCCCTCGCGCCGCTTGCGCGCCATCCTTTTCCACAGGCGCGCGCTTCTCTCGCGCTTGCACAATACGCGCCCTTGCCTATCCTCGGCATCAGGTCACACCGACCGAATCCGAAAGGAGCGCCCAGCAGCCTTATGGCCCGAAAAGCTCACCGCACTGGTCAGATGCCTGCTTATCTTGCGCAGTCGCATAGCGAGGGTCCTCCCAGTTCCGGCTCGCGCCGGGCACGCGCGGAGGTCCATTTCGAGGAAGCCACCATTCTGGGGGCCTTGTTCGGGCAATTCGATGCCAATCTGGTGCAGATAGAGAACCGGCTCGGCGTCTATATCGCCGCCCGGGGCAACCGGGTGCAGATAGAAGGCCCCGAGGATGCCGTGGCCCGCACCCGCGATGTGCTGCGGGGCCTGCACCAACGGCTGCTGTCGGGTCAGGATATTGATTCCGGGGCGGTCGATTCGCTGATCACCATGTCGCAGGAGCCGGTGCTGGAAGGCATCATCACCGGCCATCAGGATGCCCCTTCGGTGGTCATCCGCACCCGCAAGAAAACCATCGTGCCGCGCAGCGCCATGCAGATCGACTATATGCGCGCTTTGGCCAGCCACGACATGATCTTCGCCCTGGGGCCCGCGGGCACCGGCAAGACCTATGTCGCCGTGGCACAGGCCGTTTCCCAGCTGATCACCGGCAGCGTGCAGCGCCTCATCCTCAGCCGCCCGGCGGTGGAGGCGGGCGAGCGGCTCGGCTTTCTGCCCGGCGACATGAAGGAGAAGGTCGACCCCTATCTGCGCCCGCTCTACGACGCCCTCTATGACTGCATGCCGCCGGAACAGGTGGAACGGCGCATGGCCAGCGGCGAGATCGAGGTCGCGCCCATCGCCTTCATGCGCGGGCGAACACTGGCCGACGCCTTCGTCATTCTCGACGAGGCGCAGAACACCACCCCGGCGCAGATGAAGATGTTCCTCACCCGCTTCGGCGAGAACAGCCGGATGGTGGTCTGCGGCGATCCCAAGCAGGTCGACCTGCCGGAGCACGGCAAGTCCGGCCTCGCCGATG
>CAIWFP010000032.1 GCA_903911985.1 uncultured Sphingomonadales bacterium | reverse complement strand
GGAAATGGGCCGGGAACTGGGCTGGGAACGCGCGTCGCGGCGCCCTCGGGTTCGGTTTGTGGCGCCCATTCTTCGGTGCGAATGACCGGGGCGTCGCCGCGCGCGGGCGGGCGGCGCAGGGGTGGCGGTTTCTCGCTTTCCAGCGCGGAATACATCTTCATCGTGGCGGTGATGGGGCTGGCGATTGTCGCGGCGGGGCTGGAATTGCTGAGCCAGTAGTTTGGCGTAATTTTCCAGAGGTGGATGGTTAGCCGTATGTTTACGGTATTGCGCTAGGTCTGTGCCAACCGGCGCGGAAGGCGGCGGCTTTGTGGAGACCTGCCGTGGACTATTCCGGCCGCCTGTTGCCCGAGGAATTGCCGCTTTCCAGCGAGGCTGTGCGGGCATTGGCCGAGGTGCGCGAATTGGGCGCCGACGCGCTGGCCGTTCGCGACGAGATTGCCAGGCAGCGCGAGATTGGGGTGATGGTGCCGTTGCCGGTGGCAAACCCCCAGGCGATGCGGATATTTCCCGAACATTTCGTCATTTTGGCGATGATGCTGGCCTCGGTTGCCGGGGGCGCGCTGGCGCTGCTGCGCTAAAGGCGCGCCGAAAAGAACGTTCCGGCGGGGGCGTTTGGCGGGGGCGGGGGTAAAAAACCGTTTTGCAACCGGGCGGTGTCCGGGTAGAACGGGTAGCGAACATGCAGACCCGGACCATGCTGAAATTGTTGTGCTGAAACCGCCGTGCTGAAATCTTTGGCCATACGCAATATCGTGCTGATCGAGGCGTTGACCCTCGAATTCGGCGGGGGTCTGGGCGTGTTGACCGGCGAGACGGGGGCGGGAAAGTCGATCCTGCTCGACGCGCTGGGGCTGGTGCTGGGCGAGCGGGCCGATTTCGGGCTGGTGCGCAATGGCGCCGACAGCGCATCGGTTACCGCCAGTTTCGCTTTTGCCCAAATGCCCGCGCCCTTGGCGGAGACTCTGGCCGAGGCCGGGGTGATGGTGGAGGCGGGCGAGCCGCTGATTTTGCGCCGGCAGCTGAAGATTGACGGGGGCAGCAGGGCTTTCGTTAATGATCAGGCGGTGAGCGTCGGGCTGCTGCGCGAGATGGCGGCCTCGCTGGTGGAAATTCACGGGCAGCATGACGACCGGGGGTTGGTGAACCCGCGCGGGCACCGGACCCTGCTCGACCGCTATGCCATGGCTGGCGGGACGGGCGCTCTGGCCGACCCGGCGGGGGTGGAGCGGGCGTGGAAGAAATGGCGCGAGGCGGAAAGCGCGCTGGCCGAAACCCGCCGGCAAATCGCCCGCGCCGCCGAGGACCGGGACCTGTTGCTGGCGCATCTGGCCGAGCTGGTGGGGCTGGAGCCGGTGGTGGGCGAGGAGCAGGAGTTGGCGCTGGCGCGTGCCACCATGCAGAAGGGCGAGAAGCTGTCGGGCGATCTGGCCGAATTGCAGCATCTTTGGCAAGGGTCGGACAGCGCGCTGGCGGTGATGCGCAATGCCGCGCGGCGGCTGGACCGGATTGCCGGCGAGCACCCGCTGCTGGCCGAGGCGCTGGACGCGCTGGACCGGGCGGTGATCGAGGCGGGCGAGGCCGAGGACCGGATTGGCCGGGCGGTGGACGCGCTGGCGCATGATCCGCAGGCTTTGGACCGGATCGAGACGCGATTGTTCGATTTGCGGGCGGCGGCGCGCAAGCATGGTTGCGCGGTGGATGATCTTCCCGCGAAAAGCACCGCGATGCGCGAGGCGCTGGAGGCCATCGAGAGCGGCGAGGCCGGGGTGGCGGCGCTGGCGGCGCGGGCCCATGAGGCGGGGCTGGACTATCGCGCGCGGGCAGAGGCGCTGTCCATGGCGCGGGTGGAGGCGGCGGGACGGCTTGACGCGGCGGTGGCGGGCGAGCTGGCGCCGTTGAAGCTGGACGCGGCGCGGTTCCGCACCAAGGTTCTGCGGCTGGACGAGGACCGCTGGGGCGCGGGCGGAATTGATGCGGTGGAGTTTCTCATTTCCACCAACCCGGGGGCGGATTTCGCGCCCTTGAACAAGATCGCCAGCGGCGGTGAGCTGTCGCGGTTCATCCTCGCGCTGAAGGTGGCGCTGGCGGAAGAGGGCGGCGCGGCGACGATTATCTTTGACGAGATTGACCGGGGCGTGGGGGGGGCGGTGGCCAGCGCCATTGGTGAGCGGCTGGCGCGGCTGGCTTCTGGTGGCCAGTTGCTGGCGGTGACCCATAGCCCGCAGGTGGCGGCGCGCGGGGGGCAGCACTTCTTTATCGCCAAGAGCAGCGAGGGGCTGGTGACGCGGACCTCTGTGGCTGAGCTGGGCGCGGATGGGCGGCGGCAGGAGATTGCGCGGATGCTGTCCGGCGCGGAGGTGACGCCGGAAGCGGTGGCGCAGGCGGTGCGGCTACTTGAGGGTACTTGAGCGGTGGGGCGATAGGGTGGCGATACTGTTCTTGATCGGTGTGGCGACAGGGTATAGGCTGCGCATTGCGAACGAGGGCGTTTTGTCGGGGCGTTCGTAGGGTATTACATATGAAGTCGGCGGCTATGGCTACCGGGTTGTACGGGATTGTCACGCAGATGGTGGCGATGCCCG
>CAIWFP010000031.1 GCA_903911985.1 uncultured Sphingomonadales bacterium | reverse complement strand
CGCCGGCAATGGCGCCGCCGGCCCCGCGCTGGAGGCTTTGACCAAGCTGTTGCCGGGCGAGCATCATTTGCTGTTTACTGAAGTCGACGGACATTTTCCCAACCACCATCCAGATCCAACCGAGGAGAAAAACCTCGCAGATTTGCGTAATCTGGTCGCGGAGAAGAAGCTCGATTTCGGAATAGCCTTTGACGGTGATGGCGACCGGATCGGCGCCATCGATGGGCAGGGGCGGATTATCTGGGGCGACCAGCTGCTGATGATCTATGCCGAGGATCTGCTGAAAATGGTGCCAGGCAGCCTGATTATAGCCGATGTGAAGGCATCGCAGGCCCTGTTCGACCATGTTCGGGCGCATGGTGGCAAGCCCCTGATGTGGAACACCGGGCACAGCCTGATTAAATCCAAAATGAAGGAGACGGGCGCACCGCTGGCCGGCGAAATGAGTGGCCACGTGTTCTTCGCGCATGATTACTATGGGTTTGACGACGCGCTCTATGCGGCGGTTCGACTCATCGCCGCCTCGGCCCGTCTGGGCAAGAGCGTGACCGAGCTGCGCGGGGCCATGCCGCCGCTGGTGAACACGCCGGAATTGCGCTTTCAGGTGGACGAAAGCCGCAAGTTCGCTGTGGTCGGCGAAGTGAAGGCGCGGCTCTCGGCCAGCGGCGCCGACGTCGATGCCACGGATGGCGTTCGCGTTTCGACCAGCGATGGCTGGTGGTTGTTGCGCGCGTCCAATACGCAGGATGTCCTCGTCGCCCGCGCCGAAAGCAGTGATCAGGCCGGGCTCGATCGCCTGCTGGCGCAGATCGACGAGCAGCTTGCCGCTTCCGGGCTGGAGCGCGGGGAACAAGCCGGGCATTGATTTGAGGGGAAGTTGCGAAGGAACCGCCCCTCGCAACTTCCCTTCGGTTTCCATGCAATTTTGCTCTAGGCTGGGCCCATGCGCAGCCCCCTGCCTCCGGAAATAGCGGATTGGTTTTCGACCCGGGGTTGGGTTCTGCGCAGGCATCAGGCCGAAATGCTGGCTGCCGCCGCCGAGATGCGCGATGCCCTGCTGGTTGCGGATACCGGAGCTGGCAAAACGCTCTCCGGTTTCTTGCCCACTTTAGCTGATTTCACACCAACGCGCCTTGTTGGCGGCCCCCCGCCAGAGGGGCTGCACACGCTCTATATCTCGCCGTTGAAGGCGCTGGCCTATGATGTGAAGCGCAATTTGTTGGCGCCGATTGACGAGATGGGCCTGCCCTTGCGGGTGGAGACGCGCAGCGCCGACACGCCCTCCGAGCGCAAGGCCCGCCAGCGCGCCAACCCGCCGCATATTCTGCTCACTACCCCCGAATCTCTGTCTCTCCTCCTGTCCCACCCCGAAAGCGCGAAGCTGTTCGCCACTTTGCGGCGGGTGGTGGTGGACGAACTCCACGCGCTGGCGCCGGGCAAGCGCGGCGATTTGCTTGCCCTGTCCTTGGCGCGTCTGCGGGCAATGGCGCCAGACATGCGGGTAGCGGGGCTTTCCGCGACCTTGGCGGATATTGACGGGTTTCGCGCCTGGCTGTCACCCTCGGGCAACGCCGAAGATGTGGCGCTGGTCGCTGGCGACCCCGGCGCGCCGCCGCGGGTTTCCATTCTTTTGCCGCAGGGGGTGCGTATACCATGGAGCGGCCACGCGGGCAGTTGGGCCATTCCGCAACTTTACGAGCAAATTCGTGACCACCGCACCACGCTGGTGTTCACCAATACGCGCTTCCTTGCGGAGTATATTTTTCAGCGATTATGGGATGCTAACGAGGACAAGCTTCCCATCGGCATCCACCATGGCTCCCTGAGCCGGGAGGCACGCGCGAAGGTGGAGGGCGCGATGGCGCGCGGCGAATTGCGCGCGCTGGTTTGCACAGCCAGCCTCGATTTGGGCGTGGATTGGGGCGATATTGATCTGGTGGTGCAAATGGGCGCCCCCAAGGGTTCGTCGCGGTTGCTGCAACGCATCGGGCGGGCCAACCATCGGCTGGATAGCCCGAGTAAGGCGCTGCTTGTCCCGGGCAATCGCTTTGAGTTTCTGGAAGCGATGGCGGCGGTTGAGGCGGTCGACGCGGGGCAGCGGGATGGGGAAGTGCTGCGAGATGGTTCGCTGGATGTGCTCGCCCAGCATGTGATGGCCTGTGCCTGTGCCGGCCAATTCGACGAGGTGGCCTTGCTGGCGGAGGTTTGCGGCGCGGGGCCATACCGCTCGCTCGACGCGGCAACATGGGCTCGCGTTCTGGATTTTGTCGCGACGGGGGGATACTCCCTGCGCGCCTATGACCGCTTTGCGCGGATTACCCGGGAGGCGAATGGCTGGTGGCGGCTTACCCATCCTCAGATGGCGGCCCGGCATCGGTTGAATGCCGGGATTATCGTTGATGCCGAGATGATCGAGGTGCGGTTCCGCAACGGGCGCAGCCTTGGGCGGGTCGAGGAGAATTTCGCCGCGAGCTTGAAGCCCGGCGACACGTTCCGCTTTGCCGGGCTGGATCTGGCGGTGGAGGCTATGCGCGATGGCGAATTGCTGGTTCGCGCTGCCCGCAAGGCGGGGGGTATTCCCAGCTATATGGGTGCGCGCATTCCGATCAGCAGCCACCTGGCCGGGAGGGTTCGCGCCTTGTTGGGCGATCGGGCAGGATGGGCCGGGTTTCCCGATGATGTGCGCGAATGGCTGGAGATGCAGGATCACCTCTCCCGTCTTCCTGGCCCCGAACGGTTGTTGGTGGAGAGTTTCCCGCATGCGGGTCTTGCTTACACCGTCTATTATACCTTCGAGGGTTGGCCAGCGAACCAGTCGCTGGGCATGCTGATCACCCGGCGCATGGAGGATCGGGGGTTGGGGCCCTTGGGCTTTGTTGCAAATGATTACGCGTTGGCGGTGTGGGGGCTGCATTCTGTCGATGACCCGTCGACCTTGCTTTCGCCTGACATTCTTGCCGACGAGTTTGTCGATTGGGTGCGGGGCTCCTATCTCTTGCGGCGGGCGTTCCGCGAAGTTGCGGTAATTTCCGGGCTTATTGAACGTCAGCAACCGGGGTCCGGGGGCCTTCGTCGCAAGACCGGGCGGCAGGTTACCGTCTCAACCGATCTGATTTACGACGTGCTATGCCGGTATGAGCCCGGGCATTTGTTGCTGGAGGCGGCATGGGCCGATGCGCGGGCGCGGCTGACCGACGTTGGGCGCATCGGTGATCTGCTGGCGCGCGCGGCGGGCGGTCTCGACCATGTGGCTTTGACCCGGGTTAGCCCCCTGGCGGTGCCGTTGCTGGCGATGATCGGGCGTGAAAGACTGCCTGCGGGCTCTGCCGACGACGCGTTATTGATGGAGGCTGAGGCTCTCGCCTCGGTGGCGATGGGCCCCGCCGCATAGTAAATTCGCTTTCATGGACTGTCGGGCATGGGCTCTGCGCACAAAAAAGGGAGCGAGGACATAACCCCGCTCCCTAATTTTTGCCTGCCAGCCCCCGCTATCGCGCGGAAGGCTTGGCGGATTTACTCGGCCTTGGGTGCGCCCGGGGCCTTGCTGAACGAGGCATATTGCTCGTTGCCGACAAAGCCGAACTTCGTGACGCCCGAACCCTTGATCCAGTTCAGCACATGGGCGGACATATCGTAGCCTGCCTGAGCGTCGGGCTGGAACTGCAGTTCCGGCTCGGGATTTGCCGCCGCCGAGGCCTTCAGCAGGGTGATCAGCTGGTGCTCGTCGCCAACCTGCTGGTCGTTCCACATGATCCGGTCCTGAGAGGTGATCACGATCTTGTTCTTGATCGGCTTCACCGTCAGGTTGGGAGGCGTTGGCGAGGGGGTGGGCAGGTCGATATTCACCGCATGGGTCGCCACCGGAATGGTGATGATGAACATGATGAGCAGAACGAGCATGACGTCGATCAACGGCGTCGTGTTCATTTCCATCATCGGCGAGCCATCGTCCTTGCCGCCTGACATTGCCATTGAAACTTACTCCTTGAATTCGCGAGATGCCGGATCAGGCCCTGTAATCAGGCCTCGGGAGATCAGGCGTTGGGATCAACGGGTGTCGAGATGAAGCCTACCGTCGGGTAGCCAGCGGTCTGCACGGTGTAGATTGCACCGGCAACGCAGCGCCAGGGGGCGTTCACGTCACCGCGGATATGCACCTGCGGCACCTTTTCGGGCGACGCCCGCAAAGCCTCTGGGCCACCCGCGCGCTTCACGATCGCGTCAAGCCGCTTGAAGGACAGATCATACAACTCGCGCGAATCGACCGCGGTGATGTTGTTGAAATACACCCGGCAATCGCCGCTGCGCGAAGCGCCCGAGAAATCCGGATCGCCGGCACTGCGGCCATGATCGTCCGACGTGTTGACGGTCAGCAGCAGGTTCTCGACCTTGTCCTTCGATTCCTGCGAAACCATGATCGGAACCTTCAGCTTAGCAATCTGCTGAATCGCGATCGGAACCGCGATCAGGAAGATGATCAGCAGCACCAACATCACGTCGACGAGCGGCGTGGTGTTGATGTCCGACATGGGCTTCTCTTCGCCGCCCGCGCCGCCAACCGAAATCGCCATTGTCTCATCCTATCCTTGGCAAAACCCCGCAAGGGGCAAGAGACCTGCCGGATGTCGCCTATCGATCATCCGGCTTGCGCCTCTAAGTCAACCTGTGTTCCGGGCGATGGGCAGGCCCCGGGGGGAGCCATCGCCCGGACACAACACTCGCCTGTTATCAGGCCTTCTTGGCAGCGGCTGCGGGAGCAGCAAGATGACGGGCAGGCTTGATGCCGCCCTTCGAGTTCACGTTGGCCAGCACGTCGTTCGAGAAGCCCGACAGATGCTCTGCCAGCGACTTGTTGCGACCCTGCAGGTAGTTGTAGGCAAGCACGGCAGGCACAGCCACCAGCAGGCCGAGAGCGGTCATGATGAGCGCCTCACCAACGGGACCGGCGACCTTGTCGATCGAGGCTGACCCAGCGATGCCGATGGCGATCAGCGCACGGTAGATGCCGACCACGGTGCCGAACAGGCCGATGAACGGCGAGGTGGCGCCAACGGTGGCGAGGAAGGGCAGGCCAGCGGCGAGGCGGGCGTTGATCGAGGCTTCTGAACGGGCCATGTTGCCGTGCAGCCAGTCGTGGGCGTCGAGAGCGTTGGTCAGCTGACCGTGCTGGCTTTCAGCCTGCAGAACGTCTTCGACGATCTGGCGCCAGGCGCTGTTCTTGTCGAGCTTGGCAACGCCTTCGCGCAGCGACGGAGCGCTCCAGAAAGCGCTAAGCTGGGTCGCGCCCTGCTTGATGATCTTGGACTGGTCCCACCACTTGGTGAACAGGATGAAGAACGAGCCGAACGACATCACACCCAGGATGGTAACCACCGAGTAGGAGATGGCGCCACCGGCCTGCAGTGCTTCAGCGAAGCCGAACTTGTTCTGCGGGGCCGCGTTGGCACCAGCGGCGAGCATTTCAAAAAGCATGGACTAGTCCTCTCAAGAAAATTGGTAATGTATGGCTGAAAAATCGGGGGTGCGCGGCAGGACCGCGTACGCAATCACTCGGTTGGCGGAACCCAACGAACGCGACCGGTATAGCTGCCGGAGGTCGGCTGGCCATTGTCGTCGGTTGCCGGGGCGAACCGGGCGCGACGCGGGGCGTAGTTGCAGGTTGCCTGATCGAGATCAGGGCTGCCGCTGGGCGCGGTGATTTCGCAACCGGTTACGCGCCCGTCAGGCCCGACCGAGAGGCGGAAACCGGTGACACCACCGCGCGATTCGCGGGCCGCGCGAGGCGGATAGTCATCGTCGTTCACCCAGGTGTTCGCCGGGGTCTTGGGCACCGGAGCCTTGGGCTGATACCGCGGGGCCGCCTTCTGGATCTCGAGATGCGGCACTTCCCTCACCGTTTCCACGTGCGGAGCCTCAACCGGCGCCACATTGATGGGCGGCGGCGGGGCCACGATCGGCGGCGGCGGCGGCGCGTTCTTCGGCGGCGGCGGCGGCGGCGGCTTCACCTTGTCTTCCTTGATGTCGATGGCTTGCACCTTCTTCAGCGCCTGCTTGAAGCCTTCATAGGCCAAGCCGGTCACAAGTGCGTAGCCAAGGGCAATGTGAATCAGGGCAACGATGATAAGCGCGGTAATCCGATTACCGCTCATCTGCTGGTCAGCGTAAGACATTCAGACGCACCACTCCATACTCATCCCCCCGGATAACCCGGGCCTCCACTCCACCGGCGGGTGCCGGCTTCGTGGCCAATACTCAGCTTGTCCTCCCTTCGCGAAAACGACGGGCCATTCAGCCCTGACGTTACCGCCCGAAGGGCTGAACCTTGCCCGGCACCTTTTCGCGAGGTGGTGCCGTTTTTTGTGGATCCTTAGCTAGGAACCCCCACCCGCGCAACGGCTTAATCGGGCTTTTTGGCAGCTTTCCGCTGGAATGAGTTATGAACATACGCAAATATCATGGCGATTGCGCAATTGTGATAGGCTATGTTCCACTTTGGACCATGCCGGACCATCGGTGCGCGCACATTAGGGAGTTTCCAGTGGCAATGCGGCGGTATTCCGAGGGAATCGTGACGTTGATGGCGGTGATGGCAACGCTGGCCCCGGTCCCGATTCGGGCAGAACAGCCCGCCGCGCCAGCGTCGGGCCCGGTCGTTTCGGCGGCAAGCGCGGTGGCACAAGGCGGTAGCAGCCAGACTGTCGCCACCTATGCCGATCTGGTCACGCTGGCCGAATCGGCCTCGCTGGTGCTGAAGGTGCGGATCCGCATGGTGGCGCCGGTGGAACCCGCCCGGGCGCCCGATTTGCGCAATGGCTGGGTGCGGCTCTATGTGGAGGCCGAGCCGCAGGGCGTCCTGCAGGGGCCGCAGGTCTG
>CAIWFP010000030.1 GCA_903911985.1 uncultured Sphingomonadales bacterium | reverse complement strand
GGCACAGCAAGCTCGTGGCGGATGCCACGAGCGCACCCAACAAGGAATCCCCGGGGGAGTGGCGAAACCTTCAAAGGTCGCAGAAAGCTCCGGTCGGATGACCGGAGCGCACCAAACTTAAGGACTCCACCCGGCCCCCGTTACGTCCCCCTTTACGCCCGCCCGTTCCTGCCCCAAAGACGGCCCCATGATTACCGCACCGGCGATATCGATCCGCAACCTCGTCAAGCGTTACGCGGCCAGCGGCGGCGAAGAGGGCAAGCTGGCGCTCAAGGGCGTCAGCCTCGATGTGCCGCAGGGCGGAATTTTCGGCCTGCTCGGCCCCAATGGCGCGGGCAAGTCCACGCTGATCAACATTCTGGCGGGCATGGTGATGAAATCCTCCGGCGAGGTTTCCATCTGGGGCTTCGATATCGACCGCGACCACCGCAACGCCAAGCGCGCCATCGGCATCGTGCCGCAGGAAATCGTCTTCGACCCCTTCTTCACCCCTTACGAGGTGCTGGAGAATCAGGCGGGTTTTTATGGCGTGCCAAAGAGCCAGCGCCGCACCGAACAATTGCTCGCCGATGTGCATCTGTCGGACAAGGCCCGCGCCTATGCCCGCACCCTCTCGGGCGGGATGAAGCGGCGCCTGCTGGTGGCCAAGGCGATGGTGCATTCGCCCCCGGTGCTGGTGCTAGACGTGCCCACCGCCGGGGTGGACGTGGAACTGCGCCGGCAACTGTGGGAATTGGTCAAGCGGTTGAACGACGAGGGGGTGACGGTGGTGCTGACCACCCATTACCTCGAAGAGGCCGAGGAATTATGCGACCGCATCGCCATCATCAACCACGGCGAACTGATCGCCAACAAGCCCACCCGCGAGATGGTGGACATGGCGCGCGAGAAGGTGGTGGTGTTGACGCTGGATCGCGACATGGCGGGCATGCCGACGCATCCGGCCTTTGTGAAATGCCGCCAGACCGATGCGCGCACGCTGGAGATCACCTATAACAAGGACCGCACCAATGCCGGCGAGGTGCTGGGCGCGGTGCAGGCCCAAGGTTTGGCGATTGTCGATGTGACCACCCGCGAGGCCGATCTGGAGGATGTCTTCGTGGCGCTCACCAGCAGCGCGGACGGTGTCGGCCAGGCTTGACCCGCCTGAAGGCCGGAGCGCCGCAAGGACGTGCGCCGCAAGGACGCGCTGGCGGAAGTCTAAACCTTTTCGGTGTCCACCCAATCCTTCATCCAGCGGCCATCGGGGTCGCGACGGATGCGGGTATCGCACCAGCGGCAGGTGCTGATGAAACTCAGCCCGTCCCAGCGGGCGCGGTGCCGGATAGGCACGTGTCGGTTGAACAGGCAAAGAGGCAATCGCATAAATTCGGGCACTCTTTTTTCCGGCAACCCGGGCGGGAACCTTCCCCCCAAATGGGGACGATTCGCTGGGACTACGTATAGACGCTTGATGAGGCAATCAGCGTATGAATTCGGTATAATCGTGTTTGCAATCCGCGAAAATCCGCCATTTTCTCAAAGTGAGACGGTACCTGCCCCCTCCGGCGGGGCGCCAGCCTTGCCACACCAACAGGCGGGGGCGCGGGCGCCGGGCTTTTCAAATCGTCGCCAATCGGCAACAAGCGCGGGAATGAACATTAGTAAGCTGTTGTCGCCGCGTGAGACGGTGGTCGATATCGCCCTTCCCGCGCATGGGCCCCGGCGCGCGCCGCGCGTGGCGGCCAGTCGGGAGCTGCCGGAATGAGCGCGCCCGGCAGCCACGCGGATGTGATCATTGTCGGCTCGGGCGCGGCGGGGCTTACCGCCGCCCTCGCCTTGGCTCAGGAGCTGAAGGTGCTGGTACTGGCCAAGGGCGCGGCTACCGGCGGCTCCACGGCGTGGGCGCAAGGGGGCATTGCCGCCGTGCTCGATGCGGGCGACACTTTCGAGGACCATATCCGCGACACGATGGTGGCCGGCGCCGGGCTGAACCGGGCCGAGACGGTGGAATATGTGGTGGAGCGCGCGCCCCACGCGATAGACCGGCTGGTGGATCTGGGCGTGCCGTTCAACAAGGCGTTTGACAGTTCTGGCGCACTGCACCTCACCCGCGAGGGCGGCCATTCGCACCGCCGCATCGTGCATGTCGATGACGCCACCGGCTGGGCGGTGCAAGGCGCCCTGCTGAGCGCGGTGGAGGCCAACCCCAATATCACCCTGCTGCCGGGGCAAGCCTGCATCGATCTCATCACCGGCCGCCACGAAACGCGCTATTCCGGTTCGGGCCGGGTATGGGGTGTCTATGCGCTCGACGAGGCCACGGGACGGGTCGAGGCGCACACCGCCCGCGCCACCATACTGGCCACGGGCGGGGCGGGGCGGGTCTATCAGTTCTCCACCGCCCCGCGCGGCGCCACCGGCGATGGCATAGCCATGGCCTGGCGGGCGGGGGCGCGGGTCGCCAATATGGAGATGATGCAGTTCCATCCCACCTGTCTTTACAATCTCGATGTGAAGAACCTGCTCATCACCGAGGCGGTGCGCGGCGAGGGCGGGCACCTGATCAACCCGCGCACCGGCAAACGCTTCATGCCCTTTTACGATGATCGGCTGGAGCTGGCCCCGCGCGACGTGGTGGCCCGGGCGATCGACAGCGAGATCAAGCGGTTTGGCCTCGATTACGTCCATCTGGACATCAGCCACATGCCGGAAGATTTCGTGCGCTCGCACTTCCCCAATATTCACGAGAAGCTGCTGGGGTTGGGGCTGGACATGACCCGCGAGCCGATTCCCGTGGTCCCCGCGCAGCATTACACCTGCGGCGGCATCGTCACCGACCTGCATGGGCATACCGATTTGCCCGGCCTCTATGCCGCGGGCGAATGCGCCGAAAGCGGGCTGCACGGGGCCAACCGCCTCGCCTCGAACTCGCTGCTCGAATGTCTGGTGTTCGGCGAGGCCGCCGCCAGCGACATCCTCGCCCGCTGGGGCGAGTTTGATGCCCCGCCGCCGGTCTGCGCCTGGGACGAAAGCCGTGTGTCCAATTCCGACGAGGAAGTGGTCATCAAGCAGAACTGGACCGAGATCCGCCGCTTCATGTGGAACTATGTCGGCATTGTGCGCAGCACCAAGCGGCTGGAGCGGGCGCAACATCGCATCCGCATGCTGTTTGACGAGGTGGAGGATTATTACGGCCAGTTCCGGGTGACGACCGATCTCATCGAACTGCGCAACCTGCTGCAAAGCGCCGACCTCATCGTGCGCTCCGCCCTTAAGCGCCACGAGAGCCGTGGGCTGCACTATACGCTGGATTATCCCGAGACCCTGCCGGAAGCGCATGACACGGTGCTGATGCCCTGAGGGGGCTGGGAGGGGATCGGAGTATAAGGTGACGGTATAGGGTGGTCTTGAATGACTGTTGCGGGCGATCGCACCACCGCGCAGCGGCTTTTAACGCCTGCGGCGCGGCGGCCTTGCGCCCGACCGAACCCGTGGCGCTACAATGACAGGAATGGGAGCGCGAGGGACGAGTCCCTCGCACCTGCGCCTTCACATTTTTTGCCCCCGAGTCATCATCCCGTCACCTTTGCGCAGCATTGTTGCGAGACTTGATTCTATCCTTAGTCAAGTGCCCAGCCCCCCTGTCCCCGGGCAAAAATTTTTTCACAGATTCACTTTGACTCTTGCGCTGCCCATAAGTGCAGGAAGTACCGCGCGTCGCCGCATGGCGGGGGCGTGCCGGGCGGACCTTGTCGTGCCTTCGCGGTGGTTATCTCGCGTTTACCCTCTTGCTTGTCGGTCAGGATCGGGCACTATCCATAGTGGTTGAGCAACGGGGGCTCCCCTATCACTAGTTTTTCTGCGTAGCCGCACTTTGCGGGCGCGCGGGGATTCCGGGCGGGGGCATCCCTTCGAGAGCGGCTGGCAGTGCGGCGGAAAGGCGCGGGCGGGGGTGTTTTTACCCCTTTCCTGACCCCGCCGGGGGGCTGGCAGCTTGCTTGCTCGGCAGAACATTTCTAGAACATTCTGGCTTGGAGCCAGATTCGCGCATAGGCTCAGGGGAAATTACGTGGAATTCAGCAGGGATGAGCGGGCGATTGGCCAGAATGATGGCCAAAGTGATGTGCGCATCGATGGCGTTGACGAGCAGTCGGCCGGCGCCGCGCCCGCCACGAAAACGCGCGCCAAACCTGCGGGCGCAAAGGAGGCGGGGGATACCCCGGCAATACCCATGACCGACAAGACCCCCCTTAACGAAGGCATAGCCGAGGGCATGGACGCCCAGCTGGTGCAAGCCATGGCTTCCACTGTCGCCGCACAGGCCGTCAAGGCGCCCGAATCCGATTCCAAGGCGGTCCACGCCCGCCGCTTCCATGTCGTCACCGATGCCACGCGTGACGCGCTGGTCACCGACTTCGGCAAGGACACGCTGGACGACCGCTATCTGCTGCCCGGCGAGTCCTATCAGGACCTGTTTGCCCGCGTGGCCGATGCCTATGCCGATGATCAGGCCCATGCCCAGCGTCTGTATGACTATGTCAGCCGCCTGTGGTTCATGCCGGCAACGCCGGTGCTGTCGAACGGCGGCACCGGGCGCGGACTGCCGATCTCCTGCTACCTCAATTCCGTGTCCGACAGCCTTGAGGGCATCGTCGCCACCTGGAACGAGAACGTATGGCTTGCCTCGCGCGGCGGCGGCATCGGCACCTATTGGGGCAATGTGCGCGGCATTGGCGAGCCGGTGGGCCTCAACGGCAAGACCAGCGGCATCATCCCCTTCGTCCGCGTGATGGACAGCCTGACCCTCGCCATCAGTCAGGGCTCCCTGCGGCGCGGCTCGGCCGCCGTCTACCTCGACGTCAGCCACCCGGAGATCGAGGAGTTCCTCGAAATCCGCAAGCCTTCGGGCGATTTCAACCGCAAGGCGCTGAACCTGCATCACGGCGTGCTGCTCACCGACGAGTTCATGGAGGCCGTGCGCGACGGCAGTGAATTCC
>CAIWFP010000029.1 GCA_903911985.1 uncultured Sphingomonadales bacterium | reverse complement strand
TGCCGCAATCGCGCGGAACTCTTCGCGACCGCGCGATCCGGATGCCGCTCATGGTGGGGCTGCAGCGGCGGCGCCTGCAATGTTATCTGGCCCTGATGCTTTGCGACACGGCCGCGGTGTTTTTCAGCTTTGGCCTCGCCGGCTATGTCTACATGGGCGAGGAAGTGGCGGTCTCGCTGGTTCTGGCGCAATTGCTGCTGCCCGTGTTCCTCACCATCGCGCTGTATAACAGCACCTATTCGCTCGATTCGCTCAAAAGCCCGGCGACTAGCCTGGGTCGCGCGCTGTCGGCGCTGGCGGTTTCCGCTTCGGTGGTGCTGTTCATCGCCTTTTTCACCAAATCTTCCGGTGAATTCTCGCGCGTGGATTTCGCCATGGGCACGGTGCTCACCGCGCTGGTGGTTGCGGCGGCAAGGGTGGAGATGCGCGGTTTTATCCGGTGGCGCTGCGGGGCGAGTGTGACCAACGAGCTGGTGATCGACGATGGCGGGCCGACGGTGGTCCTTCCCGGCGCGGTTTTCGTTTCGGCGCAGAGCTTTGGGCTGAGGCCCGAGTTGAACGATCCGCATACGCTCGATCGTATCGGACTGGTCATGCGCCATGCCGACCGGGTGATCGTCAGCTCTCCGCCAGAGCGGCGGGCGGCCTGGGCCATCATCCTCAAGGGCGCGGCGGTGGCTGGCGAGGTGATCGACGAGGCCGTGGCGCTGTTGTCGGCGCAGGGCGCGCGGCGGGCCGGCGGTCAGGGCCTGTTGCAGGTTTCGGTCGGGCCGCTTGGCATCCGGGCACGCTTCGTGAAGCGCGGCTTCGACATTGTCATTGCCGGGCTGGCGCTGCTGGTGCTTTTTCCGCTGCTGGCGGCGGTGGCCATTGTGCTGGAAGATGGGGCGCCGGTGTTTTTCGTGCAGCGCCGCGTTGGTTGCGGCAACCGCTTCTTCGCCATGATCAAATTTCGCTCGATGCGGGTCAATAACGAGGGCGTGAACGGCGCCCAGTCCGCCACGAAGGATGACGATCGCATCACCCGCATTGGCCGCCTTATCCGCGCCACCAGCATAGACGAGCTGCCGCAGTTGCTCAACGTGCTGAAGGGCGACATGAGCCTGGTGGGGCCGCGCCCGCATGCGATCGGCTCTCAGGCGGGCGCCAAGCTGTGTTGGGAGGTGGACAACCGTTATTGGCAGCGCCACGCCCTGCGCCCGGGGCTGACCGGGCTTGCGCAGGTGCGCGGCCTGCGCGGCGCGACCGATTGCGAGGCCGATTTGCTCGGTCGTCTCGATGCCGATCTGGAATATCTCGATGGCTGGTCGTTGTGGCGCGATGTGCGGATCGTCGTCGCGACCTTTGCCGTGCTAGTGCATGATCGCGCCTTTTGACCGGGGATGCTGCAACTGCGAAATTCGGCCTGGCTGGCTATGGACTCGCATCGGTAACACAGTGTATAAGTGATTTGTCGGATCAGGAGCTTTTGACATGACTGCATCACTGATGTTTGTAATCGCTTCGGCGGGGATGGCTGCCGCCAGTCCGGCTGCGGCCCCACTCGCCTATCAGGGCGGAGCAGCTCAGGTCGCCCATTTTGACGCGGCTGCGGCTCAATCTTTCGGGGTTGGCTTGCAGGTGGTTTCCGGCGCGAAGCTGACGCCGAAAGCGGCGCCGGCCAAATCTAGAGGTGGGGCCCCTAAGCCTGTAGGCGGAAACGGCACGCCGCCGACAAAGATTATCCAGACCCGGCCCAATCCGCCGCCAAAGAAGGCGACGTTGTAACGACTGCCTTGGCGGGCGCTAGACCACAAATTGGCGTTTCGGGTCTTTCGCCTGTCGGCCTGACGGGAATGTTTCATGCCGCTTGCGCCCTTGTCGCGATACAGGCCAGCGCCTGACGGCTTTGCCCCGGCGGCCGCCATCGCACTGGCCATGGTGATGGGTGTAAGCAGGGATCCTGTCACGCAGGGCGTCGTGCAGATGGTGCTGGCCGCGCTTGTGGCATTTTGGGTGTGGTCGCTTCCGGTGGAGCGGTTGCGCGCCCTGCCGCGAGGCTTGTGGCTGATGGCTGGCCTGATCGTGGCGCTTCCCGCCCTGCAATTGCTGCCTCTGCCGCCGATTGTGTGGCACGCCATGCCCGGGCGCCAGCTGGAAGTTGCGACCCTGACACTGATCGGCCAGCAAGGCAGCTGGCGCCCACTTTCGCTTTCTCCCTATGATACGCTGGATTCACTGCTTTCCATGGTCGCGGTGGCCGCCATACTGGTGATGGCGGCGGCGCTTACCCGGGCCGGCCGCACCCAGGTTCTGGCGACGGTTGTGGTGGTGGCACTGTTGTCGCTGGCGCTGGGTGTGGGCCAGATGGCCGGGGCGAACGAGGGGATTTTCGGCTACTTCCCGGCGGCCCATGGTTGGCTCAGCGGCTTTCAGGAAGGGCATAATGCCGAGGCCGATATTCTGCTGATCGCGATTGTCGCTTGCGCAACAGTCGCGCGCGAATTCATCACCGATCCGAAGCGGACACTGGCCAAACGGGTGATCCTGGGCACAGCGGGCACGCTGATCACGCTGCTGACGCTGGGGGTGGTGTTGACCGCCTCGCGCACGGGCGTTGCCCTGCTCGCGGTCGCGTTGAGCGCCGCGCTGGTGATCCTGCGCCCGCTGGCCCAGCTAAGCTGGCGGCAGGTGCTGATCATCGTCGGGGTGGGCGCGGTGCTGCTGCTGACGGTGGTGCTGCTGCTGTGGCACAATGCGGTGATTGGCCGCACGGTGGGTCGGTTTGAGACTATCGATCAAAGGCGGCCGGAGATCTGGCAGACCGCATGGCTAGCCGCCCGGGCCTATCTGCCCTGGGGCGCGGGAATGGGCAGTTTCGTGCCGGTGTTCATGGGGCTTGAACGGCTCGACATTGTGGATATCTTCTACATCAACCGCGCGCATGAGGATTATCTCGAGTTGCTGATCGAGGCGGGGTTGATCGGCGTTGTGTGGGGTCTGGCCATTCTTGGCATTCTGGCACTTGCCGCGCGCCATGCTTTCAGGCAGGGCCAGCGCATATCCCGGGGGCAGCTGGTATGTGCTGTTGCGGTGCTTGGCGTGATTGCGCTGCATTCGCTACTTT
>CAIWFP010000028.1 GCA_903911985.1 uncultured Sphingomonadales bacterium | reverse complement strand
TCACCCGCTATGCGAGGAAGGCGCTGGAGGCGTGGTTCACCGTGCTGATCGAGGGGATCTGGGGCAAGCGGCGGATCATGGAGGTCTATCTCAACGTCGCGGAAACCGGCATCGGCACCTATGGCGTGGAGGCGGGCGCCCGGCGCTACTATGGCCATTCCGCCGCCCATCTTTCGCAGGTGGAGGCCGCGCGCATTGCCGCCGCCCTGCCCAGCCCCAAGAAACGCTCGGTGGTGGACCCTTCCGGCCGCGTTCGCCACCACGGCAATGTCATCGCCGCCCGCAGTGGCGAGGTGCGCCGCGACGATCTGGATTCCTGCGTCTATAACTGAGCATCCCCCAGCGACACGCTTGCCAGTCGGGCGCCCACACCCCTAAAGCGGGGACAGATACGGTCAGGCCTTCCGCCTTGTCCGCGCGAAAGGACACCGCATGGGCGCGGGCCACCACCACCCTGACGAGCATCATGACCATCACGGGCACGGCCATGATCACGGGCACCACCACGGGCACCACCGTGGCCACCATCATGGGCAGGGGCATCACCATGCTGTCGCCTCTCACGGCCCGGCCTTTGCCATCGCGGTGGTGCTGAACTTCGGCTTCGTGATCATCGAGGTGGTGGCGGGCCTGTTCTCCCACTCGATGGCGCTGCTGGCCGACGCCGGGCATAATTTCGCCGATGTGCTGGCGCTGCTGCTGTCGTGGGGCGCCAGCCTGCTGGCCAGCCGACCGCCCTCCGCCCGTTTCACCTGGGGGCTGAAGGGCTCGTCCATTCTCGCCGCCATGACCAATGCCGCCATGCTGTGGGTGGCGCTGGGCGCCATCCTGATCGAGACCATCCGCCATCTCGCCAGCCCCACAGAGGTGCATGGCACCATGGTGATGGCCGTGGCCGGGGCGGGCATAGCGGTGAACGGCATCTGCGCCCTGCTCTTTGCGCGGGGCCAAGCGCATGATCTCAACCTGCGCGCCGCCTTTCAGCATCTGCTGGCCGATGCGGCGGTATCCGTCGGCGTGGTGCTGGCCGGGCTTGCGGTAACGCTCACCGGCAAGACATGGATCGATCCGCTCACCAGCCTCGCCATCACCGCCATCATCGGCGCGGGCAGCTGGGGCCTGCTGCGCGATTCGGTGCGCCTTGGCCTTGCCGCCGTGCCCGAAAACATCAACGAGGGCGAAGTGCGGGATTTCCTGCGGAACCTGCCGGGCGTGGAAGCCTTGCACGACCTCCATATCTGGCCGATGAGCACGACCGAAACCGCCCTCACCGCCCACCTCGTCATGCCCGGCGGCTATCCGGGCGACGCCTTCCTGCACACGGTGGCCAGCGAATTGAAACGCCACTTCACCATCGGCCACCCCACCCTGCAGGTGGAAACCGCCGAGGGGCACCCTTGCGCGCTGGCGCCGGACGAGGTGGTTTGAGGGGTGGTTGAAGGGTGAAGATGCGAGGGACTCGTCTGATGTGCCGATTTACCCCGTAAATCGGTTGGCCCTCGCGCTCCCATTAATGTCCTCGTCGTGCGCAGGCTCACCCTTGGCGCAACGTCGTGGCGCCGCAGGCTTTCAAAGCCGCTTCGCGGCAGAGCACGACGCTGAGGGGGAGAGCCCCGCGAAGACGGTAATGGGAGCGCGAGGGGGTAACCCCCTCGCACCTACCCCTTTCCCGCTTTTCCCCTTACAACCTACAAAGCCCCGGCAAACCGCAGCGGCTCGCCCATGGCCTCGTTGGCAAGCTGGCCTTCCCACATCACCGTGTGGCCGCGCACCACCGTGCCGATCACCCGGCCTTCCAGTTCCATGCCGGTGAAGGGCGACCAGCCGCAGCGGCTTTCCAGCCAGTCCTCGTTGATGGTAAAGCTGCCCTTGCGATCGACCACGCTGAAGTCCGCGTCGCAACCCACGGCGATCCGGCCCTTGTTTTGCAGGCCAAAAATGCGGGAAACCCCGGCGCTGGTCATGTCGATCAGGCGCGGCAGGGTGAGCCGGCCTTTCGCCACATGATCCAGCATCAGCGGCAGCAGCGTCTGCACCCCGGGCATGCCGCTGGGGCTGGCGGGATAGGGCTTGGCCTTTTCCTCGCGCGTGTGCGGCGCGTGGTCGGAACCGATGACATCGCCCACACCCTGGCCGACCCAGTGCCACAACCCGTCACGATGCGCCCCAGAGCGGATCGGCGGGTTCATCTGCGCATGGGATCCAAGGCGCGGATAGGCCTCCTCTGCGGCCAGTGTCAGGTGCTGTGGCGTCACCTCGCAGGTGGCGATGTCGCGGTGCTGGCTGATCAGCTCCAGCTCGGCGGGGGTGGTGATATGCAATATGTGGATCGGCCGCCGTGCCACCCGCGCCAGCCGCAGAATGCGCCGCGTGGCCAGCAGCGCGCTCTCGTCGTCGCGCCACACCGGGTGGCTGGCGGCATCGCCCTCCACGCGCAAATCCTTGCGATCATTCATCCGCGCCTCGTCCTCGGCATGGATCGCCACGCGCCGCACGCCGCTGGCCAGCACGCGGGCGAGGGCCTCATCCTCGGCCACCAGCAGGCTGCCGGTGGACGCGCCCATGAAGATCTTCACCCCCGCCGTGCCGGGAATGCGCTCCAGCTCGGCGAGATGTTCGGCATTGGCGCTGGTGGCGCCCACATAAAATGCGTGATCGCACCACATCCGCCGCCCCGCCCGCTTGAGCTTGTCGAGCACCCGTTCCTCGGTGTCGGTATTGGGGCTGGTGTTGGGCATTTCGAACACGGCGGTAACGCCGCCCATCACGGCGGCGCGGCTGCCCGATTCGAGGTCTTCCTTATGCTCCAGCCCGGGCTCGCGGAAATGCACCTGACTGTCGATGACCCCGGGGAGGATATCGAGGCCGGTGCAATCCATACGGCGAGCCGCATCGGGATAGCTGCCCAGCCCGATGATCTTGCCGTCGCGCACGGCGACATCCACCATCTGGGGGCCATTAGGAGTGTGAACCGTGCCGCCGGACAGCACCAGTTCGGGGGCGGGGCGAGAAATATTGCTGTGAGTCATGCCCCCCGCTCTACAAGTTTCCGCCTGCCCGCACTACCTTTCAACGCATGAGTGCAAACCGCCTGTTCGCCCGCGCCGTCGTTCGCCTGTCTCCGCTGGCCGGGGATGAGGATGTGGCCACCTTTCTGCAGGGGCTGATCACCAACGATGTGGTCGGGGGAGCCGGGTCGGAATCGGGGCCGGTTTATGCCGCGCTGCTCTCCCCGCAGGGCAAGGTTCTGTTCGATTTTCTGGTGTGGCGTGACGACAATCACCGCGCCGATCTGCTGCTCGATTGCGAGGCGGATGTGGCCGAGGCTCTGGCCAAGCGACTCTCGCTTTATCGGCTGCGGCGCAAGATCGCCATCGCGCCAGACCCCGCATTGGCGGTTCACTGGAGCGCCACGACGCATGCAGCCGCCAGCCCCGACCCCCGCCTGCCCGCGCTGGGCTGGCGCTGGCTGGCCCCCGCCTCGGCTAGTGACCAGCCAGCCGATGCGGCGTGGACCGCCCATCGCCTCGGCCTCGGCGTGTGCGAGGGGCAGGCCGAACTCGGCGACCTGCTGTGGCTGGAGGCCAATGCCGCCGAACTGAACGGCGTCTCCTTCACCAAGGGCTGTTATGTCGGGCAGGAAAACACCGCGCGGATGAACTGGCGGCAAAAGGTGAACCGGCGCCTGATCGTGGTGCCACTGGGCGCGTCAGCCCCCGCTCGCCAGCGGGTGGCCTATCCCGAACTGGGTCTGGCCGTCGATCACCTGCGGGTGGAGGACATTACCCCCGCCCTGCGCCCGGGGTGGCTGCAGGAGGGCTGAAGCGCGGGTGCCCATGCAGATTCCGCTTGCCATTGCGCGCCCGAGCGCCTTGGAAAAAGGCGCATGCAACCGGCCGCCAGACGCCGGCAGCACCGGGAGTGGCCAGCCTTTGCAGGGATACCTGTTTTCGGAGCAAAGTTGTTCAGCCATGCCCCCTATCCCACCGCCCTCCCCCCCATCGCAGCCGACTCCGAGTGATCTGGCCATCACCGTGAGGGACTGGCACTTCACTCGCGGCGCCCCGCCACGCCGCTGGTGGCTGGGTGGAGACCCCGTGGCGACGGCGTGGCACAATGCGCTCTCGGCCACCTTCCCGCGCGGCGAGGCCTTTTTCATCGAGGCCGTGAAAGCCCACCGCGAAGGCGCGCCCGCACCGCTGGCCGCCGCCATCCGCGCCTTCATCGCGCAGGAGGTGAACCACAGCCGCGAGCACCTCGCCTTCAACCGCCTCGCCGCCGAAGCAGGCTACGACCTCTCCGGTATCGACCAGCGGGTGGCGGATCTGCTGGCGCTGACCCGGGGGCGCCCGGCAATCCTCAATCTGGCCACCACCATCGCGCTCGAACATTTCACCGCGATGCTGGCGCATGACCTGCTGACCCACCCCGCCTCCTACGCGGGCGCCGATCCCGAAGCCCTCGCCCTGTGGCGCTGGCACGCGATCGAGGAGATCGAGCACAAGGGCGTGGCCTTCGACACATGGCTGCACGCCACGCAAGGGTGGAGCCGCTGGCGCCGATGGCGGTTGCGCTGCCTGATGATGCTGTTGATCACCCGGCTGTTCATCGGCAACCGCATCACCGATACGCTGGATCTGCTGGCGCAGGACGGCATCACCGGCCCCCGGGCAAGGGTGCGGGTGATGTGGTGGCTGTATGGCTCGCCGGGCGTGCTGCGGCGGGTATTTCCGGCCTGGGCAGGCTATTTCCGCCCCGGCTTCCACCCCTGGCACCACGACGACCGCGCGCTGATCGCGCCGGTGGAGGCCGATGTGGCACGGGCGGTCGGGCAAGCCTGAAGCCTTCCCGCATCGGCACGCCCGGTTCCGGCTCAGGCCGCCCGCAGTGCCGCCATGTCCGCCACATTCCCCTCGCTGTCGCCGCCAGTGTCGCCACCATCACCCAACTGCAGGTCGATAGCGAAGGTGGCGGCCGGTGCTGGCTCGCCCCGCGCGGGGGCTGTCCGCAGGGCCATCTGGCCGGTGGGGTGAAAGCCCAGCTTGCGCAGCACCCGCGCCGAGGCGGGATTGTCGCGGAAGCAGCAGGCCACCAATTGGCGGTGGCCCAGCACCGGTAACAGCCCCAGGAGCGCCCGCCCGGCCTCGGTGGCATAGCCCCGGTTCCAATAGCTGCGGGCGATCCAGTAACCGAATTCGGCGGTGGCGCCTTCCGGTTCCTGCCGCCGCGTGAGGCCAATGCAGCCCACCAGGGCGCCACCCGGGTGATCGCCGCCCGGCCCCTTGGGCAAGGTGATCAGGAAATGGGGGTAATGCGGGTCCTGCGGCTGGCTGGCGAACCAGCGGGCCTCCGCCTCACCATAGGGCCAGGGTACAGAGCGCAGATTACGGGCCACAGCCTCATCGCCCACGGCGCCCAGAATCGCTGCCCAATCCTCGGGCCACGCCGGGCGCAGAAACAGGTTTTGGCTCCGAACGAACATCGCACGCGCTCCACTCTTCACAGCCCCCGGCCAGCGCCTAGCGCCGCGGGGTGACACTGCCATGACGACAAGGATCATGGCGATGATGCCAGCGAATCACTTCGCTGGCCGCTGAGGGAGACATGAAAAAGGGAGACAGGCCTTGGCCCTCTCCCTTTCGTTGCCGGATGCAAGAGCCCCGGCGGGCTCAATCAGCCGGAAGCGAAAGCTCCGGCGGGGGCCATCCCGTCAGGATGGCCCATTATCGACCATCCGATTATTCGGCGGCTTCCGCCATGGCATCGACCGACACATATTTGCGGCCGAGCTTGCCAGCGTGGAAGCGCACGCGGCCCACCACCAGCGAGAACAGGGTGTGATCCTTGCCCATGCCGACATTGGCGCCGGGATAGACCCGGGTGCCGCGCTGGCGGATGATGATGTTGCCGCCGATGACCTCCTGGCCACCGAACTTCTTCACGCCGAGACGGCGACCAGCTGAATCGCGACCGTTACGCGAGGAGCCGCCTGCTTTCTTATGTGCCATTGCTCAAACTCCCCAATTCTCAGGCAGCAGCGACAGACAGGATGCGCAGCAGCGTGAGCTGCTGGCGATGCCCGTTGCGGCGGCGATAGTTATGACGGCGACGCTTTTTGAAAACGATCACCTTCTCGCTCTTGGCCTGGGCAATGATCTCGGCCGAAACCACGACCTTGCCGGCGTCAGCCAGCTTGCCCTCTTCGCCGGCGAGGAGAACATCGCCCAGCGTGATCTTTTCACCGGCTTCACCCGCCAGCTTCTCGACCGCGATCTTGTCTCCGGCGGCAACCCGATACTGCTTGCCGCCCGTGCGCACTACTGCGAACATGATACTTATCCAATCCAAACTGCCTGCCGCTGCCCACACCATGCGATGCCTTTTCGGGCCGCCGCATAACAGGCAAAACGGAAAACCGCCCCACACAGCGGGGTCGGAAGAGAGCGCGCCCTAATCCAAGCGCCCCGCTGTGTCAACGCGGGCGTGGGCGGTTTGGTGGGCCACATGGCGCAAAATCGCCCCCAGTGCCCATCTGGCGGCACTGGCGCGGCGCGGCGGGCGTGCTATGGCATGGTGCATGCCCATTTTGCGCACCCCATCGCTCCGCCATCCACCCATGTCCGCCCGGGGAGAGACCGCTTGCCCGGCCCACCGATTCGCAGGTGAACAGCGATTCGCGCCCTTGCGGGCCATCGCTCTAGCCACCACCCTGAGTGGTATGCTGGCTCTGGCGGCCTGCGCTGATGCCAAATATCCCTCGCTGGCCCAGCGCCCGGTGGAGCGCAGCGCCAAAACGCCAACGCCCCCGACTATTCCGGCCCCCACCGCTTCCTCCGAGCCGGTTTCTCCCGCGCTGTCCGCGCAGCTGGGCTCGCTACTCTCCTCCGCACAGAAGGCGCACAGCGCGTTTCTGGCGCTTCGCGAAGGGGCCCGGCAGAAGGTGGCCGCCGCACAGGGCGCAGCCGTTCCCAGCGATGCCTGGGCCGCCGCCAACGAGGCTTTGGCCGAACTCGACACCAGTCGAACCGATCTCGCCCAGGCGCAAGACAAGCTGGAGCGGCTCTATATCGATGATCGCCTGGCCCATGCCATCGAGGATGGCAATGCCGACACCGGATCGGGCCCTGCCCGGCCAGCGGCCCGCGCCATTGCCGCCGCGCGCGACGAGGTGCTGACGATGGTTGGTGTGGAAGACGCGGTGCTGAGCGATCTCAAGGGCAAAATGCCCGGTTAAACCCGGCGAATCAGCGGCGGCAGCCAGATCAGGCCTGCCAGCGCTTCAAATCGGCATGATCCTCGCCGCGCGGCTCGATCCAGCGCCATTGCCCGCCCACCTGCTCGCGCTTCCAGAACCAGCTGTCGCTTTTCAAATGGTCCATCACGAAATCAGTCGCTTCGAATGCGGCGCGGCGATGGCTGGAGACGGCGGCAACCATGACGATCGGCTCGCCCGGATAGAGCAGCCCCGTGCGATGAAGCAGCAATACGCCCATCAGCGGCCAGCGGCGCATCGCCTCGTCGGCAAGTGTCTCCATGCCCGGCAGGGTAAGCGGGGGATAGTGCGACAGCTCCAGCGCTTCGACTCCGCCACCGGGCCGCACCTTGCCAACAAAGCTGGCAATCGCCCCGGCTTCCGGATGGGCGCGGGCGAAGGGGTCGATCTCGGCATTGGGATCGAAAGGCGCGGTCAGCAGGCGGACATTCCTCACCGCCCTATCCTCCGCTGACCGGTGGCAGGAAGGCCAGCTCGTCGCCGTCCGCCAGCACCGGCTCGGCACCGGGCGGCAGCAGCGCCCCGTTCTGCGCCAGCTTCACCTTGGGGCCTTGCAAGGCGGCGGCCAGATCGCCGGGCAGCCCGGCCAGAACCCCGGACAAGGTTTGCCCACCATCCAGCGGCACCAGCATCTCGCCCACGCCGGCCAGATCCTCCAGCCGACCCAGAAACACCAGCTTCAGCATCGCCCATCAGCCCCCGGTCATCGACATGTGGCGGGGCAGATGCGGGGCCTCGCCCGCCCGGTCGATGGTGAAATGATGCCGCTCGGGCTTGATGTGCATGGCCAGATCCAGCGCCTGCGCCAACGCCGCCTCGGGATCCCCTGAACGCAGGGCGCTGCGCAGATCCACCTGCTCATGCCCGCCAAGGCAGGGGTAAAGCTGGCCGGTGGCGGTGATGCGAATGCGGTTGCAGCCCTCGCAGAAATTGTTGGTCAGCGGCGTGATGAAGCCCATCCGCCCGCCGGTTTCGGCCACATGCACATAGCGCGCCGGGCCGCCGCTGCGGTGTTCCGTGGGGGTGAGCGTCCAGCGCTGTTCCAGCCGGGCGCGAAGGCCTGACCGCGGCAGGTAATGGTCGAAACGGTCCTCGTCCACCTCGCCCAGCGGCATCACCTCGATCAGGGTGATCTCCATTCCCTG
>CAIWFP010000027.1 GCA_903911985.1 uncultured Sphingomonadales bacterium | reverse complement strand
GTAGGCCGCCTCCACCCAGTCTCCCTCGGCCAGATCCGGCGCGGCGGAAAGATCGATCACCGTCATATCCATAGACACTCGGCCCAATACCGCCAGATGCCGCCCGCCGCTTGCCACCATAGCACCCTTGCCCTGCCAGCAGCGCAGATAGCCATCGGCATAGCCAATGCCGACCACGCCAACCCGCATGTCTTTTGGCGCGTTAAAGGTGGCGTTATAGCCAACCGTATCACCCGCGCGCAGTTGGCGGGTCTGGATAATCGCGGCCTGCGGGCGTGCCACCTGACGAATGCGCCCGGACAGCTCGGTTCGAGGGACACCGCCATAGAGCGCGAGGCCAGGCCGGGTAAGCGCGCCGAAATAGGCCTCACCCAGCATGATCCCGGCGCTATTGGCAAGGCTGGCACGACGATGGGTTACGCGGTTTCGGGCATCCTGCCAGCGGGACAGCTGCATGGCGTTTTGCGGCACATCCTCGTCCGCGGAGGAGAGGTGCGACATCAGCACTTCGACATCCAGCGCGGTCACCGCCGCATCGCCCAGCGCATCTGCCGCCAATCCCAGGCGGTTCATGCCGGTATCCACCATCAGATCGCACCGGCCGCCGCCGCTTTCCACCCAAGCGCGGGCCTGCGCCACCGAGTTGATTACCGGCCGCACCCCGGTTGCCCGGGCAAAAGCGATATCCGCCGCGTTCAACGGGCCATGCAACACGCAGAGGCTGGTGGGCGCCACCAGATCGAGCAGTTCTGCCGCCTCGCCCCAATGGGCCACGAAGAAATCGGCGCAGCCCGCCGCCGCCAGTACCGGCACCGCCAAGCTTGCGCCCAGACCATAGGCGTCAGCCTTCACCGCCGCCCCGGCCCGCGCGCCACCCTCTTGCGACAGCCCATCGAGCAGCCGCCAGTTTGCGGCCAGAGCTTCGGCATCGATACGCAGGCGCAAAGCCGCTGGTGGTGGAGCAAATCCCCGATCAGCTGGCATCATCACCAAAATCTTTGGGCGGGCCGGACTTCAGGCCCCACCCGGCCACCACCAGCGCCACTGCCACCACGCCCCAGGCATACCACAGGCCGGAATAGGGATTGCCGGTCTTGGCGACGATATAGCTGGCGATCAGCGGCAGGAAACCGCCGAAATAGCCGGTGCCAATGTGGTAGGGGATGCTCATGGATGAATAGCGGATGCGGGCGGGGAACATCTCGGTCAGCAGCGCCGCCATCGGGCCATAGGTGAGCGCGCCCAGCCCCATCAGCGCCGCCAGCGCCGCCAGAATGCGGGCGCAATCGCCCAGCGACGGCTTCACCTTGGCAAAATTATAGCCTTTGGGCGCCAGCCATGCCTGCAATTGCTTGCCGCGCTTGGCTTTCTCTTTCCACGCGTAGCTATCCAGCGGCAGAGCCTCGCCGCCTGCCGTAAGCGACAGGGCGGGCGCTGCCTTAACCGCATAGGCGACGCCCGAGCCGGCCAGATCGGACAACAGCTTGCCGCAGGCGGTCGGTTGTTCGGTGGCGAAGGGCTGATAATCACAGTCCGGCCCGCTCACCACCACTGGCGCGGTGGCGGCGGCATGGGCAAGGCCCGGATTGGCCGCGCTGCCCACCATCCAGAATATCGGAAACATCAGGGCCAGCGCGAGAACATAGCCGACCACAATCGGCGCCTTGCGCCCGACGCGGTCAGACAGGGCGCCGATGCTGACGAACATCACCATGCCGATCGTGGCCGCCAGCCCGACAATAACCTCGGCATAGGTGTCATCCAGCCGCATGGCGCCCTTGAGGAACGACAGCGCCGAAAACATCGAGGTATACCAGATGACCGTCATACCGGCGGCAAGGCCCAGCAACGCCACGAACAGGCGTTTCTTGTTGCCCGGATAGGTGAAGCTTTCGACGAAGGGATTGCCCGCCAGCTCGCCCTCTTCCTGCATGGCGCGGAACACCGGGCTCTCCGACAGCTTCAGCCGCATCCACAGGGAAACCGCGAGCAAACCGAGGCTGAGAACAAAGGGCACGCGCCAGCCCCACGCCGCCCATACCGCCTCGCCAAAGCCGAACTTGCAGGCCAGAACCACCAGCAGGCTGAACACGAAACCGCCGACCACGCTGGCCTGAATGAAGCCGGTGTAAAAGCCGCGCCGGTTGGCCGGGGCATGTTCGGCCACATAAATGGCCGCGCCGCCATATTCGCCGCCCAGCGCGAGGCCCTGCAACACCCGCAAGGCAATGACCAGAATGGGCGCGGCATAGCCGATTTTCGCGGCGGGCGGGATGAGGCCGACACCGGCGGTGGCAATGCCCATCAGCACCACCGTGACCAGAAAGGTATATTTGCGCCCCAGCCTGTCGCCCAGAAAGCCGAACAGCACCGCGCCCAGCGGGCGGAAGCAGAAGCCCACGGCAAATCCCGCCCAGACCAGCAGGATTTGCAGTGTCTCGTTGCCGGCGGGAAAAAAGGCCTTGCCGATGATGCTGGCCAGCGTGCCGTAGATGAAGAAATCATACCATTCGAAGATGGTGCCCGCCGAGGATGCGGCGATGATCAGGCGCATGTCCGCTGGCTTGGGGACAATATCTGGATGGCGCGCTGGCTCGGTCATGGCGATTCTTCCCCCCGGATTGATTTGCAGCCTTGATTTGCCCAGCCTTTAGCCGTGCCGGCACCGCGAGGGAAGCCGGTCCATCGCTTTTGCGCGTTTTCACCGCTGGCCGCGAAGGTTTTCCCTATCGCAAGGCAAGGGGGGCTCCAGATCGCGCTATTCACCGTCGCAAGCGGCCAGCGCCGCCAATGCCGCACGCCAGGCGAGGGTAATGGCACCGTGGCGTGCGGGGTATTCTGCTGCCGGCGCAATGGATGCAAGGCCCGGCCAATCCGGCAGGGGCGCGGGCAACCCCCGTGCCGCGGCCTCCAGCCAGGCACTGATGGATTTTTCACCCTCGGCAATGTCGGCAGGGGTCATGCCCGGCACCGCGTGGACGAAAATCGCCGCCGCCGCCTGTCCTATCGCGCAGGCATGGGCCGCCACGCCGACCCGCTCGATCCGGCCATCGGGCGCCAGCGACAGGCCCAGCGACAGGCTGGACCCGCAGCGGGGCGAGCGGGCATCGCCGCGCAAGCCAAGCCCGCCGTCCAACGGATGAGCGGCAAGGCTGGTGGCCAAGGCCAGCACCTCTGGCGTGTAAAGCGTGGCGGCGGAAGCCATGATGGCGTCCTAATCGGCCGGATGCTTGCGGTGATGATGTGGCGCGCCGGATGCCGCAGGCGCAACCTCGGGTGAAGGCGTATCTTCCGGCGCGGCACTGGCGGCGGCGGCGGCCTCCTCCCGGCGCTTGCCGATAGCCTTGATCAACGCGTCGCTGCTGGCGTTCACAAAAGGATAGGTGCGCGATTTCGTCAGCCACAAGGGCCGTCCGCCAGCCCCCCACACCGTGTCGTAGGTCAACACGATCAGCGAGAAGCCCAGCACGATGATCAGCGAGCCCTTAACCGCGCCAAAGCCAAACCCCAGCACCCGGTCTATCGGGCCGAGAACGGAATTGCGGCTGGCGGTGCCCATATAGCCCGCCACCAAGCGCACCGCGCCATAGGGCACCAGCGCCAACAGCAAAAACGCCAGAACCGAAGCACCCGAACCGGAATGCACATGCGGCTCCAGAAAAGTCGTGAGCGGGGTCAACAGCGTATGGATGCACATCAGGGAGGTGCCCCAGGCGACCAGTTCCAATACCTCCTGCACGAAGCCGCGCAGGAACCCCCGGCTGGCGCCAAGGCCAACCACCACCATCACCACTATGTCAAAACCGGTCATGGCCGCGACGCTATTCGCCCCCCATGATGCGGTCAACGAGATTTGGCAGCATGGCAAGGCCGCTGAAGGATTTGCCCTGTCCGTCGGGCTTTCCAACGCTGGGGCCAAAAGCGCGGGCAAAGCCCAGCTTGGCCGATTCGCGCAGGCGCAGGCCGGAATGGGCCACCTGCCGCACCTCTCCGGCAAGGCTCACCTCGCCAAACCACACCGAATCCGCGGGCAACGGCCGGTCCGCCAGCGCCGAAACCAGAGCGGCGGCGACAGCGATATCCGCCGCCGGATCCGACAGGCGATAGCCACCGGCGATGTTCAGATAGACCTCCGCCGAGGAAAAATTCAGTCCGCAGCGGGCCTCCAGTACCGCCAGCAGCATCGCCATGCGCCCCGAATCCCAGCCGACCACCGCCCGGCGCGGGGTGGCCCCGCTGGCCAGCCGCACGATCAGCGCCTGAATTTCCACCAGAACGGGCCGCGTGCCCTCGATCGCCGGAAAAACCGCGCTGCCCGCCACCGGCTGCTCGCGACCGGAAAGGAACAGGGTGGAAGGGTTCCCGACCTCGGTGAGCCCGGCGCCCTCCATGGCGAAGACGCCGATCTCGTCCACCGGGCCGAAACGGTTCTTCAGGCTGCGCAGGATGCGATACTGGTGGCTGCGCTCGCCCTCGAAACTCAGCACCACATCGACCATATGCTCCAGCACGCGCGGCCCGGC
>CAIWFP010000026.1 GCA_903911985.1 uncultured Sphingomonadales bacterium | reverse complement strand
TGCTGGCGATGAGGTCGAGGATCTGCTGGCGGCTGGGCAAGCCGTTATCGCCGGTGGGGGAGGTGTGATGGTGGGGCATACGCCCGCCTTAGAGCGCATTGCGGCGGAGCGCCAGTTGACCAGCGGCTTTCAGCGCAGCTTTTCCAGCCAGATGGTGCGGCGGATGGTTTCGTCGAGGTAGCAGCCGTCGGAATTCAACAGTGCAGCGGTTCCGCCGTCCACTTCGGGGGCGCAAATCTTGTCGCGGTGCGCAATCCACAGGCGTTCTTGCTTGCGTAGTTCGGCTTGTTGCGCGGGTGCACGCCTCGCCATCGCTTGGCGATAAGCCACATTGAGCGCTGAGTCTTGCCGGACCAGTTCCGCGTCGTTGCAATCGCGCATCGCGACCGTGACGCCCTGCCCGGCGTCGCCATGGGTCATGCAGGCATCGTAGGCTGGCGTATAGCGACGCTCCACCTCGGTCGGCTGACGCGCCGCAACAACGCCGGTGCTCGCAACTACCAAGGCTAATCCGATAACGAAGAGCTTGGCCATCTTAATACGACCGCGCCACATAAATCGTTTCCACCGCCGCCTCGCCGGTGAACGGACAGAGACCCTCCGGCTTGCCCGCCCCAAGCGGCGTGTTCCGGATGGTAAGCTTCAGGCTCTTCAGCACCTCCACCACCGCCTCCAATGCCGCCCCGGTCGGGCGGCTCCAGCCCATCTCCACCCAGCCGGGGTATTTCTGCCCGGCCTTGTCTTCATCCCCGGAGAAGTAGGCTTTTAGCCCATCCAGCGTATCAATACCGCGCACAATTTGCGCGTCGCGGCGCTCGGTGGCCTCGGCATGGAGGCTGCGCTGGATGTCCTCGATCTCAGACGCGGCACGCCCGAGGAAATCCTCGCGGCTCATGGCGGAGAAGTTGACCTTGCCGTTGTCCTGCCACAGCCGGTCGCGGCGCACGACGGAGACCTGGCCGGAAGCCGCATCGCGCCCGCCGATTTCGAGGATCAGCGGCACACCCTTCTTCACCCAAGCCCAGCGCTTTTGCGTCGCCTTGCCGGGGCGCTTGTCGTGGAGGACGCGGATCGGCTCGCCCAGCGCCTGCTGCTTGGCAAGGCTGCTGCGCAGTTCCTCGCAATAGGCGAGCAGGGCCTCGTACTCGTCGGTGTCGCGCAGCATGGGCAGGATGACGATCTGCTGCGGGGCGATGGCGGGGGGGACGCGCAGGCCGTCGTCGTCGCCGTGGGTCATGATCACGCCGCCGATGAGCCGGGTGGACACGCCCCAGCTGGTGGTGTGGCACAGGGCCTGCTGGCCCTCCTTGTTCTGGTAATGGATGCCCGCCGCCTCGGCGAAACCGGTGCCGAGGTAGTGGCTGGTGCCGGCTTGCAGCGCCTTGCCATCCTGCATCATCGCCTCGATGGAATAGGTGGCGGCGGCGCCAGGGAAGCGCTCGTTCTCGGGCTTTTCGCCGGCCACGACCGGCATGGCCAGCGCCTCTTCCGAGAAGCTGCGATACATTTCCAGCGCGCGCAGGGTTTCGGCCATGGCGTCCGTGCGGTCAGCGTGGGCGGTGTGGCCCTCCTGCCAGAGAAACTCGGACGTGCGCAGGAACATGCGGGTGCGCATTTCCCAGCGCACCACATTGGCCCATTGGTTGGTCAGCAGCGGCAGATCGCGCCAGCTTTGCACCCAGCGGGCCATGGCCTGCCCGATGACGGTCTCGCTGGTGGGGCGGACAATCAGCGGCTCTTCCAGCTTGGCCTCGGGATCGGGGACGAGGCCGCCCTTGCCATCCGCGATGAGGCGGTGGTGGGTGACGACCGCCATTTCCTTGGCAAAGCCGTCAACATGTTCGGCTTCCTTGGCGAAATAGGACAGCGGGATGAACAGCGGGAAATAGCAGTTCTCGACCCCGGCCGCCTTGATGCGGGCGTCCATCAGATGCTGGATGCGCTCCCAGATGCCATAGCCCCAGGGACGGATGACCATGCAACCGCGCACACCCGATTCCTCGGCCATTTCGGCAGCGGATATAACCTCCTGATACCATGCGGCGAAATCGCCCGCGCGGGTGGTGGTCAAAGCGTGTTTGATGGGCGCGGGCTTGATCTGGGGGTTCTGAGTCATCAGCGGCGATTAGCGCCACTTGCCCGAGGGTGCAAAGGGGGAGATGAACGACCGCCGATAAAACTTGGCCGATAAAACCTGGCCGATAGAACATGGCCCTTATGCCATGGCGGTCGTTTCGCCCAGCGCGCCTGCCTATTTCCCCAGCGAATCCAGCTTGCGCTGCATTTCGGCCATCTGCGCGCGCAGCTTGGCCAGCTCGTCGGCGCTGTCGGCTCCGCCTTCGCTGGCAGCGCCCTCCTCGGTGCCATGGGCACCCGCCACGCCCGGCGGAACAAAGGCGGCGGCGGCGGCCTGAAACATCGCCATGTTCTGTTGGGCCAAACGCGCCAGCGGGTTGACCTCAAGGCTTTCCTCAAAGGCCTTGCGCAGCTTCAGCCGGTGGGCCTGAAACTGCTCCATTGAGGCCTCAAGATATTGCGGGATCATGCCCTGCATGGAATTTCCATACATACCAATTAGTTGGCGAAGGAAGTTAACCGGCAGCATCTGCTCGCCACTGGCCTCTTCATCCATGATGATCTGCGTGAGGATCTGGTGGGTGATGTCCGTACCGCTCTTGGCGTCGAGCACGCGGAACTCCACACCTTCCCGTGTCATGGCGGCCAGATGGTCCAGCGTGATGTAGCTGGACGACTGGGTGTTATAGAGCCGCCGGTTAGCATACTTCTTGATGATAACCGTCTTGTCGGCCTTGTCGGCTCCGCCCGCAGTCTCAGTCATAAGGCCATTATCCCAAAATTCCTCGCCAGACTAAGGCTAACCTGCTTGGCGGTGCAGTGCAACAAATTGCTGCATAGCAATAATGCTGCGCAATATCGCAAGTGCGACATAGGGAAGACGGTCAGCGGGCGAAGCGACGCCCCAGAAGGGTGAGCAATTCATATTGCGACAGCCCGCTCGCCCCGGCCGCCTCGGGCAAATTGTAGGCCGCCTCCACCCAGTCTCCCTCGGCCAGATCCGGCGCGGCGGAAAGATCGATCACCGTCATATCCATCGACACACGGCCCAATACCGCCAGATGCCGCCCGCCGCTTGACACCATAGCACCCTTGCCCTGCCAGCAGCGCAGATAGCCATCGGCATAGCCAATGCCGACCACGCCAACCCGCATGTCCCTTGGCGCGGTAAAGGTAGCGTTATAGCCAACCGTATCACCCGCGCGCAGTTGGCGGGTCTGGATAATCGCGGCCTGCGGGCGTGCCACCTGACGAATGCGCCCGGACAGCTCGGTTCGAGGGAC
>CAIWFP010000025.1 GCA_903911985.1 uncultured Sphingomonadales bacterium | reverse complement strand
TATGACCATGCCGGATACGGAGACATTTTGATGAAGGGTGTTGGCACCGATATCGGCACGATCCATTTCGTCGGCATCGGCGGCATCGGCATGTCGGGCATCGCCGAGGTGATGGCCAATCTGGGCTATCGCGTGCAGGGAAGCGACATTGCCGAGGGCTATGTGGTGGAAGGCCTGCGCCAGCGCGGTATCACCGTGTTCATCGGGCATAAGGCCGAGAATCTGGGCGATGCGGCGGTGGTTGTCACCAGCACGGCGGTAAAGCGTGACAATCCGGAAGTGGCCGCCGCCCTTGAGGCGCGCATCCCCGTGGTGCGGCGCGCTGAAATGCTGGCCGAGCTGATGCGGCTGAAAAACACGGTGGCCGTCGCTGGCACCCATGGCAAAACCACCACCACCAGCATGGTCGCGGCGCTACTGGATGCAGGGGGCGTGGATCCCACCGTGATCAACGGCGGGATCATCAATTCCTATGGCAGCAACGCGCGCCTCGGCGCCAGCGACTGGATGGTGGTGGAGGCTGACGAGAGCGACGGCAGCTTCCTGCGGCTCGATGGCACCATCGCCGTCGTCACCAACATCGACCCCGAGCATCTCGACCATTACGGCAGTTTCGACCGGGTGAAGGAATGCTTTGTCGAATTCATCGAGAACGTGCCGTTTTACGGCGCGGCGGTGCTGTGCATCGACCACCCCGAGGTGCAGGCGATCATCCCCCGCGTGCGCGACCGCCGGGTCATCACCTATGGCTTTTCGGCGCAGGCCGATGTGCGGGGCGAGCATGTCGCGCCCGTGCCCGGTGGCAATTATTTCGATGTGGCCCTGCGCCAGCGCGACGGCAGTTTTCGCCGCATCGCCGGAATCTCGCTGCCCATGCCCGGTCGTCACAATGTCCAGAACGCGCTGGCCGCAGTGGCCGTGGCGGTGGAAATGGGCGTGGATGACGAGACCATCCGCACCGGTTTCGCCAAATTCGGCGGGGTGAAGCGGCGCTTCACGCAGGTGGGCGAGGTGGCGCTTGAAACTGGTGACCCGGTGAGCATCATCGATGATTACGGCCATCACCCGGTGGAGATCCGCGCTGTGCTGGCCGCCGCGCGTGAAGGCGTTCGCGGGCGGGTGATCGCCGTGGTGCAGCCGCACCGCTTTACCCGCCTGCGCGATCTGATGGACGACTTCCAGACCGCGTTTAACGATGCGGATATTGTGCATGTGGCGCCCGTCTATGCGGCAGGTGAGGCGCCGATTGACGGCGTTGATGCCGCTGCCCTTGTGGCTGGCCTCAAGGCACGCGGGCACCGCGCCGCCTTCACCACCGAGGGCGCCGAGGCGCTGGCCGAAACGCTGGCCACTTCCATCCAGCCGGGCGACATGGTGGTGTGCCTTGGCGCGGGCGATATCACCAAATGGGCGGCGGGCCTGGCCGATGCGATCCGCGCGCGGAGGGCCCCGTGACCTGTCAGGCGCCGACCACCCTTGCCGCAAATGGCCTCACGCTTCCGCCGGTTGCCGGCAAGCTGACCGCCGATGCCGCGCTCGCGCCACTGGTGTGGTTCAAGAGCGGCGGTGCCGCGCAAGTTCTGTTCGAGCCGAAGGACCGCGATGACCTGAGCGGGTTTCTGGCCGCGTTGGATCCGGCAGTGCCGGTGATGGCGCTGGGCCTCGGCAGCAATCTCATCGTGCGCGATGGCGGCGTGCCGGGCGTGGTGGTGCGGCTGGGCAAGGCCTTCGCGCAGGTTGCCCCGGTGGATGCCCTCACGCTGGATTGCGGCGGCGGGGCCAGCGGCATTCTCGTCTCCTCCACCGCGCGCGATGCGGGCATCGCGGGCCTTGAGTTCCTGCGCTCCATTCCCGGCACGGTGGGCGGCTTCGTGCGGATGAACGGCGGCGCCTATGGCGGCGATGTCGCGGGCATCCTCGTCGATTGCGATGTGGTGCTGCGGGATGGATCGTTGGTCACGCTGCCTGCGGAGGCGCTACACTACTCTTATCGCCACTCCGAACTACCCGAGGGCGCCATCGTCGTCGGTGCCCGCTTCCGTGGCCGCCCCGGTGATCCAGCCGCAATCCAGTCCGAAATGGACCGCATCGCCGCCGCCCGCGAGGCCAGCCAGCCCCTGCGCCAAAAAACCGGTGGTAGCACGTTCAAGAACCCTGATGGCCACAAGGCATGGGAACTGGTGGACAAGGCCGGTTGCCGGGGCTTGCAGTTGGGCGGCGCGCAGGTTTCGGAAAAGCACACCAATTTCCTCATCAACACCGGCGAGGCGACCAGCACCGATATTGAGGCGCTGGGCGAGGAAGTGCGCAGGCGGGTGCG
>CAIWFP010000024.1 GCA_903911985.1 uncultured Sphingomonadales bacterium | reverse complement strand
GCATCGGGCAGTTCGGCATCCCAGGCATAGGCGGCATACCACACCAGCGCGCGGGCCGGTTCGGCATCCAGCGCCATATGGGCGAGCTGATGCTTAAGACCCTGAAAGCGCCCGATCGGCTGGCCGAATTGCTCGCGTTCCTTGGCATAGGCGACGCTCATCTGCGTGACCTTCTGGGCGCCGCCCAGCGCGTCGGCGGCAATCAGCACCAGCGCGGCATCGCGCAGGCGTGCCGCCATCGGATCATCACCGGAGAACAGCACATGCGCCCTGGCATCGCCGAACGCCACGCGCGAGACGGGGCGGCTACGGTCGGTCGCGGTCTGCGCCTCGATAGAGACGCCTTCGCTCTCGATCAGAAGAATCGCCCCATCCGCGCCCTCGGCGAGGAACAGGCTGGCCGCGCGCGCGCAGGCTACCAGCGGGCTGCCGAAGGCCAGCGCCACAACCGCCTCGCCACTGGCGATGGTGGGCAGGAGAGCCCGGGCCTCGGCGTTGGCGGTGCGGGAAACGGCAAGGGCGGCAAGGATCTGGCCGATAACCGGCCCCGGCGCGGCCGCCTCGCCCACCACTTCGCACACCAGCGCCGCATCGAGCAGGCCCAGCCCGGCGCCACCATCGGCTTCGGGCAGGGCCAGAGCGCCAATGCCCAGCTCCATCAGGGCCTGCCAGCTTTGCGGGTCAAAATCAGCCTCGCCATCGGCAAATTTGTGCAGCTGTTCCATGCCCCACACATCGGCGAGCGTGCCGCGCACGGCGTCCTGAATGGCAGACTGTTCTTCGGTAAGGTGAAAGCGCATTACTTTTTCCCTCCGCCATGTTCATTTTCCAGGGCAAGGTCGCGCGGCAGGCCAAGCCCCCGCTCGCCAATGATGTTGCGCTGGATGTTGGAGGCGCCGCCGGCAATGGAGTTGCCCAGGCTACCCATGATCTGATCGAGCCACTTGTTGGGCCCGCGCGTTTGCGTGCTGGCGCCACGAGCGCCGGCATTCGCGGGCTCGATCAAGCCTTCCTCGCCGATCAGCTCCTGCGCCAGCAATGCCATTTCATGGCCGATTTCGGTGAGCAGCAGCTTCATCATCAGCTGCACCGGGCCCGGATCCTCGCCGGCGGCGCTGCAGGAGAACAGGCGGAAACTGGTGTAGCGGTGCGACAGCACAAAGCCCTCGATCTGGGTGAGCCGCTCGCGCACCAGCGGATCACCGATCCGACCCATTTCCTTGGCCAGATCGACCAGTTTCGAGAACTGGCGGCCCAGACCATCGGCGCTGCCAATGCTGGCGCGCTCGTGCTTCAGCGTGGTGCGGCTGACGTACCAGCCCTGCCCGCGCTCGCCGACCTGCAGCGTGACCGGCGTTTCGGCATTGTCGAAGAAGAACTCGTAGAAAGTGTCATTACCTTCCATCCCGGTCATCTGACGGATGGGGCGGCGCGTCACGCCGGGCTGGTCCAGATCGATCAGCAGATAGGTAATGCCGTCATGCTTGGGCGCGTCGGGCTCGGTGCGTACAAGCATGAACATATGGGTGGCACTGCCACCCTGGCTGGTCCAGATCTTCTGGCCGTTGATGATCCACCTGGTGCCGTCGGCCGAAAGCTCGCCCTTGGTGCGCACGCTGGCAAGGTCAGAACCGGAACCGGGCTCGGAATAGCCCTGACCCCAGACATAGTCGCCCTCGATGGTCTTCTGGATGAACAGCTCGCGCTGCTCTTCGGTGCCCTTTTCCAGCAGCGTCGGCACGGTCATGTTGACGCCATTGCCGCCCACTTCCATGGGCGCGCGGGCACGGGCGAATTCCTCGCGGATAACCTGTGCCTTGATCACATCGACCGGCTGTTCCGAGCCGCCATAACGCTTGGGCACCGAGCGATAGAGATAGCCCCGGCCAATCGCCTCGCGCCGAAAGCTGCGGATGAATTCCTTCAGCTCACCCTTGCGACGATCGCCGGGTTGCCAAACCTCGCCAAGAAAGGCCCGCACTTCCTTGCGGAAGGTTTCTGCCTCGGCGCCATAGCTCAGATCCATCGGATTGCCTCTCCATGCACAGATCGCAACAGGGTATTCCCATGCCGGACTTGTATTACTAGGTCAACTATCTCAACCTCGGCGAAAAGCAAGATCCCCCGCGATCAAAGTGGCGCGAACCCGATCAGCCGCAAGATCGGCCAGCACTTCCGCGATACTGCCCTCGCAGACAATCAGATCCGCCGGTGCGCCGATCGCAATCGGACCGCCCAGATAAAGACCCAGCGCCACCTCCGCGTCCAGCCTTTCGCCGGGCGCAAATGCGGCGCCGCCCGCCGACAGGCGATCGCGGGCACCGCGCATGCCCAGCCACGGGTCCACACTGGCATAGGGTGCGTCCGAACCGGCCAGCAGGCCGATGCCCGCCGCCATAAGGCTGCGCGCGCGATAGAGATCGCCCCACTGGCTTTGGGGGATCGCCACGCGATAGCGGTCGCCACGGTCGTGCAGGAAGGCCGGATTGGTAACAATGGTCAGCCGGGCCACGGCGATGGCGGGCAAGGCCTCGGCCGAGATCATCCCGCCATGCTCGACCCGGTCGCCCGCCTGCCCGCCACCGGCCTGAGCGAGCGCGGCCAGAAACAGCGCCAGTTCCACCTCGGTGACGCAATGGGCCGCGACATTGCGGCCACACGCCCGGGCCCCGGCGATGCGCCGGGCCAGTTCGTCCAGATCGGGCGGGTCGCGCTCATCGATCAGGAGCTTCAGCGGGCCGAGAGTATACCCATCCCCGGCCACCAGCGCCTCGCTGCCCATCAGCGTCAGCCGCTGCGGCAGGGCGCCTGCCAGCAGCCCCGCCTCCACCGGGCCATTATGCGCGCCCGCGTCGGTCAGCGCCGTCAGGCCCAATGCGGCCAGATCGCGCCCCAGCCCTGCCAGATCGGGCAGGGCGCGCGGCAGGGCGGCGCCAAGCCAGGGATCCTCGCGCCAGAAGCGTCCCGTCGGGCGGCCCGCTTCGTCGCGTTCCGCACCCGGCGGCAGTTCCCGCCCGCCAAGCTGGGCCAGCCCCGCCGAATTCAACACCCACAGGGCGCCGGTACGATCCTGCAGGCGCAGCGGTGTCTCGCGCAGCCAGCTATCGAGCAGCGCCGCATCGGGCAGGCCGGCCGCGCGCTCGTCATAGCCCACCGCCCGCAGCCATCCGTCGGCCGCCACGCCGCAAGCCAGTTTGTCCCGCACCGTCGCTGCTTCAACAAGGCCCGTGAGGTCCACCGACTGCCTGCGCGCGGCAAGCGCCAGAATGTGCAGATGGTGATCATGAAGCCCCGGCAGCAGCACATCGCCGCCGCAATCAAGCATCTGTCCGCCGCCCGGGAGATTGGTGCCGATCGCGGCGATGCGGCCATCCACCAGCGCCATATCGACCATTCCGCCGCCCCAGGGGCGAACATTGCGCAGAACAAGGCTCATCGCAACATGCCCGCATAGGACGCGGCCACCCGCGCCATGGGCATGTCGATCAATCCGCCGCGCCCGGACACGACCGCCCGCGCCGCCTCGAGCCCGGTCAGCGGATCGGCCAGAGCATCGCCGAAAAACCGTGGTTCGCCCGCATGCCAATCGAGCAGGCCGCCAGCTGCCGCGCAATCATCGCCAAAGCCCACCCGCAGCGCGCCGGCGCCGGTGAAGCCATGCGCCGTTATCGCCACCCAGGTCAGCTGCGGAAACATTTCTGGCTCCAGCCCCAGCCGGGCGAGCGCCGCCGGGCGGCCGCTGGTGATCAGCACATCCGATTTTGCGACTTCATCCCACAGCCGCCCGCGCCCCGCCGCCTCGCGCAGGTCGAGTGGGAGCAGGCTCTTGCCCGCATTGATCAGCGCGTTGAGGCGCGGCGAACTGTGCGGAGTCGGATCCGGGCGCCCGATGCTCTCCACCCTCACCACCTCGGCACCCGCCCGCGCCAGCAGGCCCCCACACAGCGGCCCCGCCCACAGCGCCGACATATCGAGCACACGGCGCGGCACATGCGTCACGGCTGGCAAGTCCAATTCAAGCGGCGTGGCTTCCCCGGCCACGGCGACGGGCAGTTGCAGTGCAATCGCCCGGTCGCGAAAAGCTGCCGCATTTTCGCGCGCCGCCGCCGCCGCGACAGCCTGCCATGGATCGCCCGCGCCACCGGCCAGTGCCACCACCAGCTCGACATCGTCCGGGCGAGCCAGATTGAGTGCGACCCAGCCATCACGGGCGCGCATCAGCCCGCAATGGCGATTGGCGCTGAACCGGCCCGGCGCGGCAAGGCCGCCGGGCGCATCACGGCTCAGCAATTCCCCGGGCGACAGGCCAAAGCCCGCAAGGCGCGGGGCCAGAATCGCCTCCAGCCGCGCCTTCACCCCTCAATTCCATGGAACAGGCCCCAGCGCAGCGCCTGCTCGGCACCGAGGCGGAAATTGCCCAGCGCCAGCCACATCAGCCTGTGCCGCCCGATGGCCCGCGCCAGACTGACCGTGCCGCCCGCACCGGGGATGAGCCCCATCGCCACTTCGGGCAGTTGCACGAAGCATCCCGGCGCCGCGATGCGCCGTGCCGCCGCTGCCGGAATTTCGATGCCGGAGCCAATGCAAGCCCCGTGCAGGCGAACCTCGGCCCTGTGCCCGAGCCTATGCAACAAACGGGTGCAGCTGCGCGCGGTGCGAATAATATGGGCGCGGGCAAGGTCCTGCGCGCTGCCAAACTCCGGCAGATGCCCGCCGGTGGAAAAACAGTCTCCCTCGCCGCGCATGATGAGGCGGGGCTGGCTCGGATCCTCGATAACATTGGCCAAGGCTTCATAGAGCGCATCGCGCATTACCGCGCTCATGGCATTGCGATTTCCCGGCGAGGCGAGAAACAGGGTCACCTCGTCCCCCTCGCGCTCATAGCGTACCGGGGGCAGGTCCTGCGTATCGGCGGGAAAAGCCTTGCGCGCCGCCAGCCAATGGCCAAATTCACCGCCGCCCAGCAGGGTCGAATAGGCCAGCGATTCAAGCTCCAGCGCGGCCTCGAACGCCATATGTTCACCCATCCGCAGCACGCGGGCGAGCATGGTTGCGGCCACCGGCGCCTGCCCGCAGATCTTGCGCAACCGATCCAGCCGAGCCTCCAGCCGCGCGGGCGCAACGCTGACCCATGGCGCGGGGGCATCGGCGTGTGTTGTAACCAGAGCATCGAACGCGGCGGGGTCCAGGTCTGGCAGGCGCCCCGAGGCATCCACCGCCACAAGGACAGGCGAGGCGGGCAAAGTGGCGGGTGCCGCATTGGCATCGAGCAGATGCAATGGCCGCCCATCGAGCGTCGCCAGGGCTTCGGCGCCTAACAGATCGGATGGGGCGGGCAGCATGTCCTTTCCATCATCCAATTGCGCGCCACAGGCAACAGTCTGTGCATGAAATCCGCGCTGGAGGTTTCCCCGGCGCTCGCCCCAGAATCGCATGGCCCGGTGGCGGCCTCAACACCGCCCACCGGTCCATGGATCAATCGGCGAGAATCCGCTTCACCTCGCGGCGCAGCATCTTGCCCATTTCGTTATAGGGCAGATTGGGCAGGAAGACGATTTTGTCGGGCACCCGGCTGGAGCGCAAGCGCCCGCGGATCAGATCCCTGATCTCGTCCTCGCCCGGCTGCTCGCTGCCGCCACGGACCACCACCGCCAGACCGATTCCTTCACCCCACTCGGCCGAGGGCACCGCTACCGCAGCGACATCGGCAATCGCCGGATGGGTCAGCAGCACATCCTCGATCTCGCCCGGCGAGATATTCTCGCCGCCGCGCACGATCACATCGTCAGCGCGGCCAGCGAGGAAGAGATAGCCTTCCTCGTCGAGATAACCGGCATCGCGGGTGGGGAACCAGCCGTCGGCATCAAGCGCGCTGCGCTCGCGATACTGGCCAGAGACCTGTTCGCCGCGCACATAGATCTCACCAGCCTGCCCCGCGGGCAGAACCTGGCCGTCCTCGTCGCGGATTTCCAGCTCGATCGTCGGCAGGGGCTTGCCAACCGAGGCCAGCCGCGCCCTCTGCTTCGGGTCGGTCGCCGCATGGGCGATCCGGTGCTCGTCAGGGCCCAGCAGGGCCACGGTCGAGCTGGTTTCGGTGAGGCCGTAGGCGTTGGTGAAGCCGGTCTCGGGGAAGAGATCGAGCGCATGCTGGATCAGCTCCAGCGGCATTTTGCCGCCACCATAGGCAATCGCGCGCAGCGACGAGACATCGGCACGCACGCCCTTGTCCATCGCATGGATGATGCGCGACAGCATGGTCGGCACGACAAAGGCGTTGGTAACCTTCTCGGCATCCACCAGCTTGAGCCAGCCATCGGGCCCGAAGGCTGGCAGCATGACGATCCGGCGCAGCGCGTAGATCGACGAGGCAATCGCCGCGATGCCGGCGATATGATAGGGCGGCACCGAAACGAGAGCGGCAGCCGCCTCATCCGCCGAGCCGAATTCCACCGTGCCCAGAATATAGGACACGAGGTTGGAATGTTTGAGAATTGCCGCCT
>CAIWFP010000023.1 GCA_903911985.1 uncultured Sphingomonadales bacterium | reverse complement strand
GCTGCCCAGCTCCTTGAGATCAAGCCCGGCGGTGAAGGCCCGCTCGCCAGCGCCGGTGAGGATGACGGCGCGAATGGCCGGGTCGGCGTTGACCGCGATCATGACCCGCGAAAGCTCCGCGCGCAGGGCGACGGACAGGGCGTTCATCGCTTCTGGCCGGTTGAGCGTGACGATGGCGATGGCGCCTTGGCGCTCAAGCAGAACGAGGTCGGTCATGGTGGTCCTCGTTGTCGAAATTCCGGATTGGAAGGCGTTTTGTCGTGGTGCCCCTGTGCCACCATGCCACGAATGGCGCCATGGTCGAGTGTTTTTGCAACAGCCGGCTGCGCTGCTGGCCTGTGGGAAGGCTGCGGCTGGGGCCTTGCGGGCTGGTGCCGGTGCTGTCAGATTGCGGGCGCAATGGCCGGAAAATTTGCCCCTTCCCATGGCAAGATACCCTCTCGGGCGCGGGGCGGTTCCGGCGTTGAAAGCCGGGTGCGCGCCGTGCTGGGGCCGACCAACACCGGCAAGACCCACCTCGCGATAGAGCGGCTTTGCGCCCATTCCTCGGGCATGATCGGCTTTCCGTTGCGGCTGTTGGCGCGCGAGGTTTACGACAAGGTCTGCGCCATCAAGGGGGCGGAGAATGTCGCGCTGATTACCGGCGAGGAGCGGATCGAGCCGAAGAATGCCCGCTGGCGGCTGTGCACGGTCGAAGCCATGCCGATGAGTGAGGATGTCGCCTTTGTCGCGCTGGACGAGGCGCAGCTGTGTGCCGACCGTGAGCGCGGGCATATTTTTACCGACCGGCTGCTTCATGCCCGGGGGCGCGAGGAGACCATGTTGCTCGGCTCGGCCACCATGGCGCCGATGGTGAAGGCGCTGTTGCCAGAGGCCGAGATTGTCAGCCGCCCGCGCTTTTCCACCCTGACCCATGTGACGCCGCGCAAGCTTTCGCGCATTGCGCCGCGCAGTGTCATCGTCGCCTTTTCCACCGAGCAGGTCTATGCCGTGGCCGAGATGTTGCGGCGGTTTCGCGGCGGGGCGGCGGTGGTGATGGGGGCGCTTTCCCCTGAAACCCGCAACCGGCAGGTGGCGCTCTATCAATCGGGCGAGGTGGATTACCTCGTCGCCACCGATGCGGTGGGCATGGGGCTGAACCTTGACGTTGGCCATGTTGCCTTTGCCGGATTGTCGAAATTCGACGGGGTGCGCCAGCGCCGCCTGACCCCGGCCGAAATGGCCCAGATCGCCGGGCGCGCCGGGCGGCATCAGCGCGATGGCACTTTTGGCACGATGTCGGGCACCGGTGGCCATGATTCGGCCTTCACCGACGAGGAGGTCTACGCGATCGAGGAGCACCGCTTTGCCCCGGTGACCAAGCTGTTCTGGCGGGAGGCCGAGCCGCGCTTTGACTCTCTCGACACGCTGATCGCGGACCTTGAAACCCCGCCGGAGCGGCCCGAGCTGGTGGCGGCACCGCAGGCGATTGATCTGGCGGTATTGCGGCGGCTGGCCGAGGAGCCGGCCATTGCCGATGGTTTGCGCACCCCGGGGCAGATCCGCCGCTTCTGGCAGGTGTGCTCGCTGCCCGATTTTCGCCAGCAGGGGGCCGAGACGCATTCGCGCTTTGTTGCCCAGTTGTGGGAGGAGCTGCGTGGTCAGGATCATCGGGGCGGCACGCTGGGGCCGGATCATGCGCCGCGCGCCATCGCCCAGCTCGACAATGTGGCGGGCGATATCGACACTTTGCAGGCGCGCATCGCCGCTGTGCGTTCGTGGTCGTATATTACCCAGCGGCCCGATTGGGTGCCCGCCCGCGCCGAAATGGCCGAACGCGCCCGGGCGGTGGAGGCGCGCCTGTCCGACGCGCTGCATGCCCGTCTGACCGAACGATTCGTCAACCGGCGGACCACTGTGCTGATGAAGCGCATGGGCCCCGATGCCGCGCTGCTGCCGGTGGTGATGGAGGGCGATAGCGTGCTGGTGGATGGCGAGGCGATCGGCACGCTCTGTGGCTTTCGTTTCCGGGTGGATGCCGCCGCGAAGGCGGGCGACCACAAGTTGTTGCTGGCCGCGGCCGAACGCCATCTGCCCGATCTGCTGGCCGCGCGGGCGAAGGAACTGACGGTGAGCCTGCAGGCGCGGGGCGAGGGGGTGACGGGGCTGGAGCTGCGCGAGGGCGCGATTGTGTGGCACGGCGAAAAGCTGGCGGGGCTGGCGCGCGGCAAGGGGCTGCTGGCACCGCTGCTGGCTCCGGCCCGGGGGCTGGATGCGGTGCCCGCCCCGGCGCGCGCCACTCTGCTGGAGACCATGTCCGACTGGTTGCGGCGGCGGTTGCGGCCATTGGCGCCCCTCGCGCGAATCGAGGCCGCCAGCACCAGTGCCGAGGCCGGACCGGAACTGCGCGCCCTGCTGATTCGCCTCGCCGAGGCCGGGGGCATGCTGACGCGCGCCGATTCCGGGCTGGACCGGCTCGACAAGCGGCAGCGCGACCTGCTGCGGCGGCTGGGGGTGAAGGTGGGGGCGCTGGATCTGTTTCATCCCGCGATGCTGCGCCGGGCGCCCTTGCGGCTGTGGCGCGAGCTGACTGGCAGGGGTGGCGCGCCGGTGGCCGAGGCGATGCCGCCGGTGCTGGCCCGCGAATCGGGGGCCCAATCGCGGGGTGTGCCACTGGGCTATCGGGTGGCGGGCACGCAATGGTTGCGGCTGGATCTGGCCGAGGCGCTGCTGGCCGAGGCGCATGGCCGGCGCGCGGCCGGGCGGGCGCGGGGTTTCGTGCTCGACCCCGACGCGGCCTTGGCGGCTGGCGTTACCACGGCGAGCTTTGCCCGGTTGCTGGCGCAGGCGGGCTTTCGCCACATTAGCCCCCGGGTGCTGGCGGAAGGGCAGTTTGGTCCGCCCGCGCCGCTGGTGTGGCGATGGCAGCCCACCCGGCGCGATGACGAATTGGCGCCGCCCCCGCCCACCAATGGCGCTTTTGCGGCGCTGGCAAGGCTGGTGGCCTGAGCATGCCCGGTATCCGCATCGACAAGCTCCTGTGGTTTTTGCGCTGGGCCAAGACCCGGACCCTGGCGCAGGATCTGGTGGGCATGGGGCATATCCGGCGCAATGGTAGCCGGGTGGAGCGGTCTTCGGTAGCGGTGGGCGTGGGCGATATTCTGGTGCTGCCATGGGGCGGCGAGGAGGCGGGCGGGGTGCGTGTTATCGAGATTTTATCGCTGCCGCAGCGCCGTGGACCCCCGACAGAAGCGCAAAGTCACTATCGGGTGCTTGACGACAGCAGGGTTCTTCCCATAGCAGGCTCGCCAACCAAAATTGCCAACCAGGGGGAAGCACACCCATGACTTATGTCGTCACCGACGCCTGTATCCGCTGCAAGTACATGGACTGCGTCGAGGTTTGTCCGGTGGACTGCTTCTACGAGGGCGAAAACATGCTGGTTATCAACCCCAGCGAATGCATCGATTGCGGCGTTTGCGAGCCGGAATGCCCCGCCGAGGCGATTCTGCCCGACACCGAGGGCGGTCTGGAACAGTGGCTGGAGCTGAATGCCAAGTTCTCGGCTGAATGGCCCAACCTGACCACCAAGAAGGATACGCCGGCCGACGCCGACGACTTCAAGAGCGTGGAAGGCAAGTTCGAGAAGTTCTTCTCCGACAAGCCCGGCGACGGCGACTAATCCCTGCGCCGTGGATGCGGAGGGTTCTAGAGCGAGCCTTCTGCGGAACGCGTGCGCCTTATGGCTGGTTGATCGAGGCCGATGGCATCGATTGCAGGCATGAACGATGTTCAGAGGCGGGAATCGCATGTCGATTCTCGCCTCTGGTAATTTTGTTACAGAGGTGTT
>CAIWFP010000022.1 GCA_903911985.1 uncultured Sphingomonadales bacterium | reverse complement strand
CGGTCGCGGTCAAACATCCACAACGACAGGCCCAGCGTCCACATGTTCTTGCAGCGCAGCGCCTCATTGTTGCCAAGGCCAAAGGGCTTCACCGCTTCCAGCGTCAGCGCGCTGATGTCAAAGGCCAGCAACTGCCACTTCGACAGACTGCCATCCTCCAGCGGGTTGACCTCATACTTGGCCTTTTCGAGGTTGCGCTTGGTGAACTCGCCGCTGTCGGCAATGATCAACCCACCCGGCTTCAGCGCCTCCACGCTCATCTTCAACGCCGCCGGGTTCATCGCCACCAGCACGTCGGGCGCGTCGCCCGCGGTGGTGATCTCGGTGGAGCCGAAATTGATCTGGAAGGCGGAAACCCCAAACAGCGTGCCCTGCGGCGCGCGAATTTCGGCGGGAAAGTCGGGGAATGTCGCCAGATCGTTACCCGACAGCGCGGCCGAGAGGGTAAACTGCCCCCCGGTCAGCTGCATGCCATCGCCCGAATCCCCGGCGAAGCGGACAACCACCGCCTCGGGTGTGTTGTCGGTTCCACGGGTTGCGGAAGTGCTGTTCTCGGCCAGTTGCGTTGCCATTACCATCCTCTGTCAGCGTGCCAGCCATCCGCGAATTCGAACGGGGCGGCCGCGCGCCTGCTAGTGCCATTAGCCCGTAGCGTCCAAAAGCCAATTCTTTCGGCGCATCAGGTTTTTCTTTCGCCCCGACCAGAGAGCCTGTCCCCGGCCGGAGGTGAAATCCCTCCAAACCCTAATGAGGCGGCTAGTCAAGCGCCAATACGCTCCCTATGTGCGCGCTGGCGGCCATTCGTGGCCATTTCCACAGGCGGTGTTGATAGGGATCATTCCCGAGGGCCGATCCAGTCCGCACAGCCAGACCTTACAGATTACCGAAATTTCATCGCACCACCGGCTTTTCGCAACAGGTACACCCATGACCGATTTCACCTCCCTGCCCTACCGCCCCTGCGTCGGCGTCATGCTGGCCAACGCCGAGGGTCAGATATTCGTCGGCAAGCGTATCGACATGCGCGAGAACAGCGCGGCGGAAGGTGAATTCTGGCAAATGCCGCAAGGTGGCATAGACCCGGGCGAAGACCTGCGCACCGCCGCCCTGCGCGAGCTGGAGGAGGAAACCGGCGTTATCGAGGCCCATGTCACCATCCTGGCGCAAACCGCCGAGGAACTGCTCTACGATCTGCCGCCAGAACTGCTGGGCAAGATGTGGCGCGGCAAATATCGCGGCCAGCGCCAGCACTGGATCCTGATGCGCTTTGCCGGCGCCGACAGCGACATCCGCCTCGACGCGCACAAACACCCCGAGTTTAGCGAGTGGAAATGGGTCGCCCCCGACCTGCTCCCCGACCTCATCGTGCTTTTCAAGAAACGCGTCTACCGCGCTGTTCTGGAAGAATTTCGCGATCTGATCTGAGGGTAGGAACCGGGCAAGAAAAGGTAAAGGGCAAGAAAAGGGGAAAGTCTTGGGGGTGGCGCTTAGTGTGCCGATTTGCTGATGCAAATCGGTTGGCGCCCCAAACCCCAATCCTGCCTTGCTCAGCGCCTCACCCGCGACATAACGCCCCGCCGCGCAGCGGCGCTAACGCCCCCCTCGCACCTTCCCTTTAAACCTATCCCAAAATTCAATTCGCGCTCACCGCATCCTTTGGCTTCAACGCCTCGGCGCTGACCACCTTGGGCTCAACCCCCTTGGCGATGGCGGCAGCCAGTTCGCGCGTCGGCCCGCAATCGGCCCCGCACAGATTCTCCAGCCGTCCAAGGTTGCGCCGCGCCTTTTCTAGCGCGCCCTTTTCGGCCAGCGCCTCGCCTTCCCCGGCTATGGCGGCGAGGTTTTTCGGATCACGGTCCATGGCGGCGCGGTAATAGTGCAAGGCCTTGCCCTGCAGTCCCTCGGCCCGCGCCGCGCTGGCCAGATCCAGCAGCAGCCCCGTCGCCCCCGGCTCCACGGTCAGCGCGGCCTCGAAGGCATCGGTGGCCTGCGCCATATCGCCAGCGGCCAGCGCCCCGCGCCCAATCGCCTCCAGCGAGGCCGCGCGCGGGTCCATCGGCGCCAGATCGGCCGACTGCGCGCTACTGGCGCTCAGCCCCAGCAGGGCGGACAGGGCGATGGCGAGCGGCGAATAACGCATGAACAGATCCTTGGGGCCTTGGGGGGCCAGTAAAGGGGTCGGGCTTGTGTCCCACCCGAAAGGCGCGAAACCAGACATTTGCGTCAAATCTATCACAGCCTCCGCAGGCACGCGACGAAAAATCCGTCTGTCCCGCAGGTCAGCGGATCGAGCCGCCACCCGCCCCCGCGCGGCGCGCCCATCGGCAAATCCACCGGCAAAGCCCGCCAGCCACCGCCATGCCGGGCAAGAAAGGCCTCAACCTGCCCGGCCCCTTCCGCATCCAGCAGCGAGCAGGTGACAAACACCAGCCGCCCCCCGACCCGCACCAAAGGCGCCGCCACATCCAGCAGCCGCGCCTGCAACGCGGTCAGCTTGCCCAGCTCCGCCTCATTCAGCCGCCAGCGCCCCTCGGGGTTGCGCCGCCATGTCCCCGTGCCGCTGCAGGGCGCATCCACCAGCACGGCATCGGCCAGCCCGTTCAGATCCTCAAGCGCCGCCGCCTCATGTCCGGGGTTCATCAGCCGCTCCT